>JAUWCW010000098.1 GCA_030609125.1 Candidatus Rokuibacteriota bacterium | reverse complement strand
AAGTCGAAAAACTTCTCTGCCGCTGGCAGTTATGGGAATTTCTCCCCGTTCCGCGGCACGAGTTCACCAAGTATAGAAACAGACCCGACAAGGTGTCAAGAAGAGGGGCTCGGGGTGTCATGACCCCCCCGTTGTCATTCCGAGGAGTGTAACGACGAGGAATCTCCGGGGCACGTCAGATCCCTCACGCCGGATCCCTCGCGTTGACGCCCGGTCCCCGCTGTATTAGAATCGCCCGGAGTATGACCTTTCACGTGTCATTCCCAACCTGACGTGAGCATGCAGGAACTCTCCGACGATACCAGAAAGATCTGGACCGTTACCGAACTCAACCGCGCCGCCAGGAGCATTCTGGAAGAGGCGTTCCCGCGGGTCTGGGTGGAGGGGGAAATCTCCAATTTCAAGCTCTATCATTCCGGGCACGCCTATTTCTCCCTCAAGGATGGAGACGGTCAGATATCCGCCGCCATGTTCCGCTTTTCCGCGCGGGACGTGAGGTTCGAAGTGCGCGACGGGCTCGCGGTGGTTGCCGCCGGAGAGCTCACGCTCTACGAGAAGCGGGGCCAGTATCAGCTGATTGTCGAATCGCTGGAACCCAAGGGCAAAGGGGCCCTGCAGCTCGCCTTTGAGCAGCTGCGGGAGAAGCTTCGGGGGGAGGGTCTCTTCGAGGAGGAGAGAAAGAGGCCTCTTCCCCTGCTTCCCCGGAAAGTGGGAGTGGTGACGAGCCCGAAAGGGGCGGCGGTGAGGGACATCATCAACGTCCTTCAGAGACGGTTCAGCACGGTCGGCATCCTCCTCAACCCGGTGCGGGTCCAGGGGGAAGGGGCCGCAGGTGAGATCGCCGCGGCCATCCGGGAATTCAACGCCATGCGGGATGTGGACGTTCTGATCGTCGGCCGGGGGGGCGGATCGATGGAGGATCTGTGGGCCTTCAACGAGGAGGAGGTGGCCCGCGCCATCGCCGCCTCGGAGATTCCCGTCGTCTCCGCCGTCGGGCACGAGAGCGACTTCACCATCGCCGACTTTGTCGCCGACCTGAGGGCCCCTACGCCGTCGGCGGCGGCGGAGTTGGTGGTGCAGAACAAGCGGAACCTCGAGTCGAGAATCGAGGGCCTTTCGAGGAGCCTCTCCACCGCCGTCTCCGGGCACCTTCAGAGGGCCCGGCACGGTGTGGAATCGCTGGCCGTGCAGCGCATGATCAGCGACCGGATGCGTGCTCTCAGAGAGTTTGCCCAGGGTGTCGACGATCTGGACCGGGACCTGAGAAACGGGATGACTTCCGTCACGGAAGGGGGAAGACGCACCCTGGCGGGCCTCAGGGAAGCCCTCTCGCACCTTTCCCCCAGGGCGCGGCAGGCGCTGCTTGCACAGCGTTTTGTTCGGGCCCGGGAGAGGCTGGAAGCGGCCGTCGTGGCGCCTCTCCGGGACGGACGAAAAGGGCTGGCCCGCCTGGCCGCACAGCTGGGGGCCCTGAGCCCCCTGGCTGTTCTGGCCCGGGGGTACAGCATCTGCCGGCTCAAGCCTTCCATGGAGGTGGTGAAGGACGCCGGGGCCGTGCCTCCCCGGTCGGAATTGAGCGTCCGGCTTCACCGGGGAGAGCTCCACTGCCGGGTCCTCGACTCCGGGGACTCCGGTGGGGAGGAAGAAGTTGATAGCTGAAGCACAAGTGTGAAATACTACAGGGATTCGGAAGGATCTATTTTCGGAGGAAACGGTAAGATGGCGAGGAAAAGGGCCGCAACGCAGGACAAGGAGCCGACTTTCGAGGAGGCCTTGGGCCGCCTGGAAGAGATCGTCAAGGAGCTCGAGGAGGCGGAGCTCCCCCTGGAGAAATCCCTGGAGGTCTTCGAGGAAGGGGTGAAGCTCTCCCGTCTTCTCGAAGGGAAACTCAACGAGGCGGAGCAGAAGGTGGAGATCCTCCTTCGCGACGGGGAGGGGAAAAAGACGCCCCGCCCCTTCGGCCCCGGCGAGGAAGAGGAAGACCAGGAAGGCCTCCCCTTCTGAGGCCCGAAGAGGAGAAGGCGTGGACATAGCAGCGTATCTTGCCGGCACCGCCCGCGAGGTGGAGGCCTTTCTCGACCGGGTTCTCCCCCGGGGGAGCCGGTATCCGTCCCCGCTGGCGGAGGCGATCCGCTACAGCGCCCTCGACGGAGGCAAGCGGCTCCGGCCTTCCCTGGCGCTGGCCGCCGCCGGGTGCCTGGGCGCCGACAGGGTGGAGGCCATGCCGGTCGCGGCGGCCCTGGAGATGATCCACACCTACTCGCTCATTCACGACGACCTGCCCGCCATGGACGACGACACCTACCGGCGGGGGAAGCTTACCAGCCACAAGCAGTTCAGCGAGGCTGTGGCCATCCTGGCCGGGGACGCCCTTCTCACCCAGGCTTTCCAGGTTCTGGGGGAGGCCGAAGGGATACCGCTCGAGAGGCGGCTTCGGATCATCGTGGAAATCGCCGTCGCCTGCGGTCCGGCGGGTCTGATAGGCGGTCAGATGGCCGACCTGAACGCCGCGGGAAACGAAGTTGACCTGCCGTCGCTGGAGTACATCCACACCCACAAGACCGGGGCCATGATCCAGGCTTCGGTGCGCTGCGGCGCCCTGGCCGTCGGCGCGGGCAATAGGGAACTCAAGGCCCTGACCGCCTACGGGAGGAGGATCGGGCTGGGGTTCCAGATCGTTGACGACATCCTGGACATCGAGGGAGATCCCGAAGAGACCGGCAAGGCGACGGGGCGCGACAGGCGTCACCTGAAGGCGACCTACCCGGCGCTGTTCGGCCTGCAATCGTCGCGCCTGAGAGCGCGGGAGCTGATAGAAGAGGCCATCGAAGCGCTGGCGGACTTTGGCGAGGAAGCGGACCTTCTCCGGGCGATGGCCCTCTTCATCGAGAAGAGGAGCCACTGAGTTGAAAAGGAAGATTCTCAGCGGCATTGCCGGCGGGGCGGACCTGGCCCGCCTCACCCCCGACGAGATGAAGCAGCTGGCGGCGGAGATCCGGGAGACGATCATAACCACCGTCTCCCGCACCGGCGGACACCTGGCTTCGAGCCTGGGTGTGGTGGAGCTGACACTGGCGCTGCACACGGTCTTCCCCACGCCCAGGGACAAGATTGTCTGGGATGTGGGGCACCAGTGCTACGCCCACAAGCTCCTCACCGGGCGGCAGGAACGCTTTGGCACCCTTCGCCAGTACGGGGGGATCTCCGGTTTCCCGAAGCGCTCCGAGAGCCCCCACGACTCCTTTGGAACCGGGCACAGCGGCACGAGCATATCCGCCGCCAACGGCATGGTGGAGGCACGCGACGCCCTCGGCGAGGACTACAAGGTCATTGCCGTCATCGGAGACGGGTCGATGACCGCCGGCGAAGCGTTCGAGGGGCTCAATCACGCCGGTCATCTCGGGAAGGACATCGTGGTGGTGCTGAACGACAACGAGATGTCCATCTCTCCCAACGTGGGGGCGCTTTCGGCCTACATGAACAGACTCATGACGGGGCAGTTCTCCACCTGGTTCCGGGACGAGTTCGAGAAGATCGTCGGCTCCCTGCCGAAGGTCGGCGAGTCCGCGGTCCGCTTCGCCAAGCGCGTCGAGGAGGCCGCCAAGTCGCTTGTAATCCCCGGCATGCTCTTCGAAGAGCTCGGCTTCAAGTACGTGGGGCCCATACCCGGTCACGGTATACAGCACCTGATCGAGAACTTCCGCAACGTGCGGAAGCTCAAGAGGCCGATCCTGGTGCACGTCGTCACCAGAAAAGGCAAGGGCTACGCCCCGGCGGAGAAGAACCCCGCCCTCTTCCACGGCCTGGGTCCCTTCGACATCAAGACCGGCAAGTGCCTCAGCAAGGGGGGGCCGCCGTCGTACACGGCCGTCTTTGCCGACGCCCTCATACGGGAGGCCGTAAAGGACAGCAGGATCGTCGGCATCACGGCCGCCATGCTGGAGGGGACGGGGCTGGCGAAGTTCGCCGAGGCCTTCCCCGAGCGCTGCTACGATGTGGGTATAGCCGAGCAGCACGCGGTGACGTTTGCCGCGGGACTTGCCACCCAGGGGATAAAGCCGGTGGTCGCCATCTACTCGACCTTCCTGCAGCGGGGCTACGACCAGATCCTTCACGACGTCTGTCTGCAGAAGCTTCCCGTCGTCTTCGTCCTGGACCGCGGCGGCCTGGTGGGAGACGACGGTCCGACGCACCACGGGCTCTTCGACCTCTCCTACCTCAGGCACATTCCGAACCTGGTCATCATGGCGCCGAAAGACGAGAACGAGCTCTGCCGCATGCTCAGGACCGCGCTGGACCACCACGGGCCGACGGCCATCCGGTATCCGCGCGGGAGCGGCGCGGGAGTTCCCATCGATGAGGACCCCAAGCCCCTTCCGCTGGGAAGCTGGGAAGTGGAGCGCCGGGGAGCCGAGATGGCCATCCTCGCCACGGGCGTGTGCCTTGCGGCGGCGATGGAGGCGGCCCGGATGCTGGAGGATGAACACGGGGTGGAAGTGACGGTCGTCAACGCCCGTTTCATCAAGCCTCTCGACGAGTCCCTTCTGGGCCGGCTGGCCTCGACGATGGACCGCATCCTGACCGCCGAGGAAAACGTCCTTGCCGGGGGCTTTGGGAGCTCCGTGCTCGAATTTCTCTCCGAGCACGGGCCGGATGGCGTGAAGGTTGAGCGGGCGGGCATCCCCGACGAATTCGTTGAGCACGGGTCGCAGGATGTTCTGCGGAGCAAGTACGGCCTGGACGCGGCGGGGCTCTACCAGCGCGTACTCAGGATGCTCGGGAAGGAAGACGGCAGAACCGCCGGTCGGGAGAGGACACGGTCAGAAAACGCCTAGATCTCCGGCTCGTCGAGGAGGGTCTGGCCGGGAGCAGGCAGAAGGCCAGGGCCCTGATCCTCGGCGGCAAGGTTCTGGTCGACGGCCGCCGGGCGGACAAGGCGGGCCGGCTGGTCCCCCCGGAGAGCGGCATTACCGTCGCCGGCGGCGAAAGGCCTTACGTCAGCCGCGGAGGCGAGAAGCTGGCGGGAGCGCTCGACGCGTTTTCTCTCGGCGTGGAGGGGAAAGTCGCCGTCGACGTCGGCGCATCCACCGGCGGTTTCACCGACTGTCTGCTCCAGAGGGGGGCGGCCAGGGTTTACGCCATCGACGTGGGGTATGGCCAGCTGGCATGGAAGCTTCAGAAGGATCCGCGTGTCGTCCGCCTCGACCGTGTCAATATCAGGAAGGCCGGGCGGGGTCTGATTCCCGAGGAGTGTGATCTTGCGGTGGTCGACACGTCGTTCATCTCCCTCAAGCTGGTTCTGCCGCCGACGGCTGAGTTTCTGCGGCGGGAGGGAGATATGGTCGCCCTCGTCAAGCCCCAGTTCGAGGTGGGCAGGGGCAGGGTGGGGAAAGGAGGAATCGTCAGGGACCCTTCACTGCACCGCGAAGTGCTGCTCGACCTGGTGGCGTTCAGCTCCGGGGCCGGCTTCCCGGTCCGCGGCTGGGCGGAGTCGCCTCTTCGGGGCGCAGACGGCAACCGGGAGTTTTTTCTTTCCCTGAAGCGAGGAGGAGATGGTGACCGCAAAGAGCAGATCGAGAAGGAAATCAGGGCCTGGAGTCCGGCGGAAGCTTGAGCCGCCGCGGAAGGTCGGGATCATCGGGAAGCCCCACCATCCCCGGATCAAGGAGGTTGTCGCCCATCTTCTGAAGCGCCTCGACGAACTGGGCGTGGAAGTCGTTGTCGACCGCTCCACCGCGACGGGGAGAGCCGTCAAGACGCGACGGTCTTCGAACCTGACAGGCTCGGGGGCGCAGATGCTCATCGTCCTCGGCGGTGACGGGACACTGCTGTCGGTGGCGCGGCTCGTTCACGCCGAGGAGATCCCCCTTTTCGGCGTCAACCTGGGCAGCCTTGGTTTTCTCACGGAAACGGCCCTCGAGGACCTGGATGCCGCCCTCGACATGATCTGGAAGGGCAAGTGCCTGGTGGACGAGCGGATCATGCTCGAGGCCACGGTCAAGAGGGGGAAGAAAAGAGCCGGCCCCTACCTCGTCGTGAACGACGCGGTCTTCAACAAGGGGGCCCTGGGCCGCATGTTCGAGATGGAAACGGCTGTGGACGGCGCGGATCTCACCACCTACCGCGC
The DNA here is from genome assembly GCA_030609125.1 of Candidatus Rokuibacteriota bacterium. GTDB lineage: Bacteria > JAUVQV01 > JAUVQV01 > JAUVQV01 > JAUVQV01 > JAUWCW01. The sequence continues at coordinate 999 of JAUWCW010000098.1, read as the reverse complement.
CGACGGGCTCATCGTGGCGACGCCCACGGGAAGCACGGCGTACTCCATGGCCGCCGGCGGACCGATCATCTACCCCGACATGGAGGCCATCGTCATTACCCCCATCTGCCCTCACACGCTGAGCAACCGCTCCCTCGTCGTCCCCGACAGGGTGACCGTGGAAGTGCGGATCCGTTCGTCGGAGCAGGGAATACACCTCACACTGGACGGCCAGACGGGCCTGGGGATAACCTCCCGGGACCTGGTCGTCATCCGCAAGGCCGCCTCCCGGACCATGCTGGTGCGGACTCCCAACCGGAACTTTTTCGGCATCCTCAGACAGAAGCTCAAGTGGGGTGAGCGATAGGTGCTTCGCGAACTCCGCGTCAGAAATTACGCCGTCATCGAGGAGCTGGACCTGCTGCTCCCGGAGGGCCTGGTCGTCTTCACCGGCGAAACAGGCGCGGGCAAGTCCATCATCATCGGGGCCCTGGCCCTGGCCCTCGGCGGCAGGGCACAGGCGGAACACCTGCGCGAAGGCGCGGAGGAGATCGTGGTGGAGGCCCGCTTCAGCGGACCCTTCGACCCCCCCGTAGAAAAGCTTCTCGAGAGCGCCGGCCTCGCCTCGGGCGAAGACCTTGTCCTGCGCAGGGTTGTTCCCTCGAAAGGCAAGAGCCGGGCCTACGTGAACGGCGGATCGGTGACGCTGTCGACCCTCGAAGCCATCGGCCGCGGGCTGGTCGACATCCACGGCCAGCACCAGCATCAGTCCCTGCTGCACCCGGAGACTCACCTCGATCTGCTCGACGGCTTCGGCGGGCTCACGGACCGGCGCCTTGCCCTGGGGGAGATCTTTCACCGTTGGACCGAACTGCGGCAGGAGCGGGCGAGGATAGCCGCCAGGGAAGAGGAAAAGATCCACCGCATGGACTTTCTCTCGTTCCAGAAGGGCGAGATCGAGAGCTTCGGACTTCAGGCCGGCGAGGACGAAGAGCTGACGGCGCAGAGAGAGGTCCTGCG
>JAUWCW010000237.1 GCA_030609125.1 Candidatus Rokuibacteriota bacterium | reverse complement strand
GTCCGGATCCCAGTCGCCGTAGCAGCCGGACTCTTCCTGAAAACTGCTTTGAACAACAACAGTTGCCGGTTCAGGTGTGTGACCGGCGGCGGCAGTTCCTCCTGATGTCAGATGTGCGCCCAGGAGAAAGACAATACCCACAGTCCACGATGTCCTCATAGCGACCTCCTAAGTCAAATGCCTTCTTTCTTGAACAAGTTACAACTAAATATGCAGCCTGAATCCAGTCCTGAAAGTGATATAGGTCACACTTTTCAGGATTCGGAGAAGAAAAGATGTCCTCAGGGTCGGGCCGTCGGCGGGAATCAGCCGGTGGAGAACAGCCGGTGGAGAACTTGACAGGGCGAGTCACACAGGCACAATGCCCATCGTTCCCGGTAACGGCATTCTTTCAGGGAATGTCGATACTTCATCCCGTGAGAAAGCCCAGAGAGAAAGAACAGGCCGTGGAGGGTTTCAGTCTGGATATCCCTGTCATAGGCATTGTCCGGGGCGCGGACAGCGCTTTTTTCAGGGAAGTCATGAAGGCGTCTTTTGCGGCGGGCCTCCAGGCGATCGAGGTGACCATGAACACCGAAGGCGCGGAGGAAATGATCTCCGGCAACCGGCCGCAGGTGCCGGAAGGGAGGCTCCTCGGCGCCGGAACGGTCCGCACCAGGGAAGAGGCGGAGAGGGCTGTCGCCGCGGGGGCGATGTTTCTCGTGACTCCCAACCTGGACACGGAAGTCATCGCCTTCGGCCGCTCCCGGAAGGTGCCGGTCGTGGCCGGCGCCCTGACGCCGACGGAAGTCCACGCCGCCTGGAAGGCCGGAGCGGCGATGGTGAAGGTCTTTCCCTGCGGGGCCATGGGAGGCCCGCGGTACATAAGGGAGCTGCGCGGGCCGTTCGGCAGCATCCCGCTGGCCGCGGTGGGAGGCGTCACGCGGGAGAACATGGGAAGCTATTTTGACGCAGGCGCGGATGCGGTCGGCGTGTCCACGGCGCTTTTCGGGCGCCGGGCGTTTGAGGAAAGGCGGATCGATGAGTTGACCGGAAACGTAAAAGCCTTTATAAAGAGCGTTCCGAAACGCTAACCAGGCAGCAAGGAGAAACAGATGTTCAGGTCGGAAATAACAGTTGTCGACTGCACCGTCCGCGACGGCGGGCTCATGAATAAATGGCAGTTCAGCGACCAGTTCGTCCGCCATGTCTATACCGCGCTGAGCGAGTCCGGGGTGGACTACATGGAGATCGGCTATCTCAGCTCGAAGTCGTCTTTCGACAGGAGGGAGTACGGTCCCTGGCGCTTCTGCTTCGAGGAAGAGCTGAGGAGGATCATCGGTGACGGGGACAAGTCCATCAAGCTCTCAGCCATGGCCGACATCGGCAGGGTCGAGCATGATGACATCCCTCCCAGGTCCGAAGGCTCCCTCGACCTGATCCGGGTCGCCTGCTACGTCCACCAGGTGGACAGCGCCATTGCCCTCGCCGAGCACTGTACCGACAAGGGCTACGAGACGAGCATCAACCTCATGGCCGTTTCCACCGTGGGCATGCGGGACCTGAACGAGGCGCTTGAGGACCTCGACAAGAGCAGGGTGCCCGTGGTCTACCTCGTCGACTCTTTCGGGGCGTTCTACTCGGAGGATATCGACGCCTTGGTGACGAAGTACCTGGAGCGCCTGCCGGAGAAGACCATCGGCATCCACTGCCACAACAACCAGCAGCTTGCCTTCGCCAACACCATAGCGGGTATCATCAACGGCGCGAACTATCTCGACGCCACCATGTACGGCATCGGCCGAGGGGCCGGCAACTGCCCGCTGGAGCTTCTGCTGTCGTTCCTGAAGAACCCGAAGTTCGATGTCCGCCCCCTGGTGAAGTGCATCGAGGAGGAGATATTCCCCTGGGCCAGGAAGTTCAACTGGGGCTACTCGGTGCCGTACATGGTGACGGGGGTGCTGAATCAGCACCCGAGGACTGCCATGGCGCACATGGAGTCGGAGCACAAGGAGAGGATAACGGAATTCTACGACCGCCTCTCCAGTGCCGCCGACTAGCCCGGATATTTCATGAGCCATCTGCTGCGAGCGCGGATATCACGCAATCTCAAGGTCTTTTCTTGCCTCACGGCCTTGCTGTGCTTCAGCACAGCTTCACCTGCTCAACTGCGCAAAGACCTTGATCTTACGTAATCTCCACGCTCTCGCAACGAAGTTCATGAAATATCCGGGCTAAGCATGGCTCTCGTCGCCGTGCCGGTTTCGCCGGGTGCCGGCGACGGGGCTGAAATCCCGTGAACCTCTACGCGTATCTCATTCTGGCGGCCCTGCTGGTCGACTATGCCGTCGGGCTCGCCGCGGAACTGCTGAACATCAGGGCCCTGGGGCCGGACGTGCCGGGCGTGATGGAGGGCGTCTGCGACGGTGCGGCGTACAGAAAATCCCAGGAGTACACGCGGTCCGGGGCCAGGTTCGGCCTGGTGAGGAAGACCTTCGACCTGATCGTTCTGCTGGTCTTCTGGTTCGCCGGCGGCTTCAACTCCCTGGACGTGCTGGCCCGGAGCTGGGGACTGGGCGTCATCTGGACGGGGCTTCTCTTCACCGGTCTGCTGCTGGCGGGGGCCCGGCTGCTTTCCCTGCCCTTTTCCGTCTACGCCACGTTCGTCATCGAGGAGCGCTTCGGCTTCAACAGGACGACCCCCGGAACGTACGTGCTGGACATGATCAAGGGAACGGCCCTGGCGGTTCTGCTCGGCGGCCCGCTCCTTGCCGGCGTCCTGGCGATCTTCGAACACGCCGGACCCTCAGCCTGGCTCGCCTGCTGGCTGGCGATGACGGCGTACCTGCTTTTCGTGCAGTTCGTCGCCCCCACCTGGATCATGCCGCTCTTCAACACATTCACTCCCCTGGGGGATGGGGAGCTGAAGGCGAGCATCATGGACTACGCCGACTCCGTGGGCTTCTCCCTGGAAAACGTCTTTGTCATGGACGGCTCGCGCCGATCGAGCAAGTCCAACGCTTTCTTCACCGGCTTCGGAAAGCACAGGAGGATTGCCCTCTTCGACACTCTCGTGGAGCAGCAGAGCGTGCCGGAGCTGACGGCCGTTCTCGCCCACGAGATCGGACACTACAAGAAGAAGCACATCCTTCAGGGCATGGCGGTCAGCATCGCCCACATGGGGGTGATGCTCTTTCTCCTCTCCGTATTCTTAAACCACCGGGGTCTCTTCGAAGCCTTCTTCATGGAAAACATGTCGGTCTACGCGGGGCTGCTCTTCTTCGGTCTCCTGCTGACGCCGGTGGAAATGGTGCTCTCCATCTTCATGAACGCCCTCTCCCGCAGAAACGAGTACGAGGCGGACCGGTTCGCCGCCGAGACCGTGAAGAACCCGGACCAGCTGATAGCGGCGCTGAAGAAACTGTCGGTGAGGAATCTCGCCAACCTGACGCCGCACCCCCTCTACGTCTTTCTCCGATATTCCCACCCGCCGCTGCTGAAAAGGATAAGCGCTCTGAGGGCCGGTGCACCGTAACGTTTTTCTGCTCCCGGTGGCGATGATGGTCGTGGGCGTGGCGGTCTGCACCGTCCCCGCGGCCCTGCCTATTGAGAAAATCGGCCGGCGGCGGTCCAGAAACCGGGACCGGCGAAATAACCAGTCAGCTTTTTCCGGCGCACCCGGGGGGGTTGCGGAAAAGCACCTACTGGGCTAAGTTTGCATTCGGAATACAGCTTGAGGAGGCTCCGATGATCACCGCTGTCAGCCCCTTGGACGGGCGCTATGCTCCGCAGGTCAGGGAACTTGCCGACTGTTTCTCGGAATACGCGCTCTTTCGCAACAGGGTGAAGGTGGAAGTCCTGTGGCTCCTGGCCCTCTGCAGCGAGCCGGGGGTTGCCGAGTGCCGGCGGGCCAACAGCGCGGAAAAAAAGTTCCTCCGCCGCGTAGTCGACGACTTCACTCCCAAAGAAGCAAAGAAAATCAAGAAGATCGAGACCGTCACCAACCATGACGTCAAGGCTGTCGAATACTACCTGAAAGAGAAGATCACCGGCACTTCCCTGGAGGACATC
>JAUWCW010000106.1 GCA_030609125.1 Candidatus Rokuibacteriota bacterium | reverse complement strand
TGGGCGCCGAACTTCGACGAGTCCCTGACGGAGCCGAAGGTTCTTCCCGCCCGGATTCCGAACCTCCTGGTGAACGGATCCACGGGGATCGCCGTCGGCATGGCTACCAACATACCTCCCCACAACCTGGGCGAGCTCGTCGACGCCCTGGTGGCCATGATAGACAACCCGGCCGTCACAACCGACGAGATCCACGAGATCGTGCCGGGCCCCGACTTTCCCACCGCCGGCTTCATCCACGGCCGCAGCGGCATCAGGGAGGCCTACCGCAACGGACGGGGGATCATCCAGCTCCGGGCGCGGGCGATGGTGGAAAAAGCCAGCCGGGGAGACAAGGAGAGCATCATCGTAACCGAGCTTCCCTACCAGGTGAACAAGGCGCGGCTCATCGAAAAGATAGCCGCCCTGGTTCGGGGGAAGAAGATCGAGGGGATCAGCGACCTGCGGGACGAATCGGACCGGGACGGGATGCGGATCGTCATGGACCTGAAAAGGGACGCCATCTCGAAGGTCGTCCTGAACCAGCTTTACGCCCATACCCAGATGCAGACGAGCTTCGGGATCATCATGCTCGCCATTGTGGACAAGCAGCCGCGGATCCTCGGAATCCGGGACCTCCTCAGCGAGTTCCTCGACTTCCGGCGGGAGGTCGTCATCCGCAGGACGCGCTACGAGTTGATGCGCGCCGAGGAGCGCGCCCACATACTGGAAGGGCTGAAAACAGCCCTGGAGAACATCGACGCCGTCGTTCAGCTCATCAAGAAAGCGAAGACCCCCGCCCTGGCGAAGGAAGGCCTGCAGAAAAAGTTCTCCCTCAGCGAGGTCCAGGCCCAGGCCATTCTCGAGATGCGCCTGCAGCGCCTGACCGGGCTGGAGAGGGACAAGATCCTCGAGGAGCTGAAAGAGCTCGAAAAGAAGATCGCCGGGTACAAGGCGATCCTGGGAAGCGAAAAGCTGGTCTTCAAGCTCATCCGGGAAGAGCTGCTGGAAGTGAAGAAAGCCTACGGGGACGAGCGCCGGACGGTGATCATCCCCTCCGAGGCGGAGGTCAGTCTGGAAGACCTCATCGCCGAGGAAGACATGGTCATCACCATCAGCCACAGCGGGTACATAAAGCGCAATGCCGTCTCACTCTACCGCAGCCAGCACCGGGGCGGCAAGGGCATCATCGCCATGGAGAACAAGGCCGAGGACTTCAGCGAGCAGCTCTTCATCGCCTCCACCCACAGCTACCTCCTCTTCTTCTCCAGCCTCGGGCGTCTCTACTGGCTGAAAGTCCACGAACTGCCCCAGGCGGGCCGGGCGGCCAAGGGCAAGGCCATCGTCAACCTCCTCCCCCTGCAGAAGGAGGAGTTTGTCTCCGCCGTCATGCCCGTGCGCGAGTTCGAAGAAAAGAGGTTCGTCGTCATGGCGACGGAACGGGGGGTGGTGAAAAAGACGGCCCTTTCCGCCTACAGCAATGTGAGAGCGGGTGGGATCATCGCCATCAACCTCGACGAGGGAGACACGCTGATTGCCGCCAGGCTGATCGAGAAAGGCCGGGAGATCTTCCTCGCCACCGTCGAGGGAAAGGCGATCCGGTTCAAGGAGAACGACATCCGTGCCATGGGGAGGGTCACCCGAGGCGTGACGGGCATCAAGTTCGGCAAGGGTGACAGGCTTGTCGGCATGGAGGTCTGCGACCACAGCTCCGCCATTCTCACCGTGACGGCCAGGGGCCACGGCAAGCGCACGGAGGTCGAAAAGTATCGGCTCCAGAAGAGAGCGGGCCTGGGCACCATAAATATCCGCATCACCGAGAAGAACGGGCGGGTAGTCGGCATTCTCCAGGTGGCCGAGGAAGACGAGGTCATGGTCATCACGCAGGCAGGGAAGGCCATCCGGATGCCGGTGAAGGGCATCTCCAAGATCGGGAGAGCCACCCAGGGGGTGAAGGTGATCAACATCGCCAAGGGGGACCGGGTGGTGAGCGTCGCCAGACTGGGGGAGAAGGACTAGAAAGACGTGCTCCAGTGGCTGAGGACATCGAGATGGCCCCGGCTCCTCGGCCTGAGCCTCGCTCTCGCCGTCACCCTCGCTGTGATCGCGTTCACGGCGGGCCACCGGTACCGCGTCCGCAGGACCTTCACCCGGGCCGAAAAGAGCTGGGAGAAGGGCGACTACCAGAAGGCGATCGACGCCTACCTTGAGCTCACGGAAGATTACCCGGACGACCCTCTCGCGGACCAGGCCCAGTTCCTGATTGGAAACACCTACTACCTCTTCCTCCAGAGGGACCGGGAGGCCATTCGAACCTTTCGCGACCTTATACGCCGCAACCCGGCGAGTCCCTGGAGCCTGAGCGCCCAAAGGCTGCTGGGAGAGATTTACGAGAAGAGGCTGGAGGACTACCGGCAGGCCATCGTGGAATACCAGCGCCTCATCAATCTCTCCCCTGCCGGCGAAGAAAGCGGGAGGGCCCAGCTCGCCGTGGCGCGTTGTTACTTCAGCCTCGGGGACTTCAGGCAGGCTCGGGAAGAGTACGAAATACAGCTGGAAAGATACCCCGACAGCCCGTACCGGGACCGGGCCCTGACCGGTGTGGCGGACAGCTACTACGTGATGCGCGCCTGTCAGCCGGCCATCAGGTACTATCGCCGAGTCGTCGAGGAGAGCACGGATCCTCAGCTGCGGGCCGAGGCCGGTTTCGGCATCGCCAGCTGCCTGGAAGAGAGCGGAGACCTCCAGGAAGCGCTGGAAGAGTTCGAGCGCATTCTCGAGGAGCACCCGAACCCGGGGCTGGTGCGGCGGAGAATGGAGCGTATCGGCGAAAGGATGCAGAAACAGAAGCTGCCGGCCCCCGGACCGGGCCGGAAAGGGTGAAGAATGGACGACATCACGCGCAAGCTCGACCTGTATGAGTTTCTCATGGACTTTGTCTCCCACGAGATTCGCAATCCTCTCAATTCGATCATCATGTTCAGCAACCTGATGGCCGAGGGAGCCTACGGGGAGCTCACCGCGGAACAGCAGGAAATAGTGAAGAGGGTTCTGGTGAGCGCCTACCGGATTGAGCACATGACCGGCGATTTTCTCAACATGAGGAGGGTGGACGCGAAGGAGGAGCTTCTTCACAAGGAGTGGCTCAGCCTGAAAAGGGACGTCATTCTCGTGGCGCTCAGCGACCTGACGGACAAGTTCCCCCACCTGACGGAGCGGCTGTCGCAAGTCCTGGAGGGGGACTGCAGCGCCGGGAAGATCTTTGCCGACCGGCAGCTTCTTCTCACCCTGTACGACAACCTCTTCTTCAACGCCCTCAAGTACGGGAGCGAGAAAGGGCGGATCATCTGGGACTGCCTCATGGAGGGGGACCACTGGCTCCTTCGTGTCTACAACGAGGGCAAGGGGGTCCGCAAGGAAGAGCTGGACAACATCTTCAGCAAGTTCGTTCGCATCAAGGACAAGGAGATTCCGGCGCAAGCCGGGACAGGGCTGGGTCTTTACAACGTGCAGAGGATCGTCAAGCTCCACGGAGGCAGGGTCTGGGCGGAATCGGAATACGGCAGGAATTTCGCGGTCTGGATGACCATCGCCCGGCCCGCCGCCTCGTGACGCCGTGAGCGAGCACTCGAGAGTATACATCGCCCCGGAACAGGTGGAGGGGGACTTCGTGCGCTTCAGCGGGGACGGGATCCGGCATGTCCGCAAGGTCCTGCGCCTGCGGGAAGGGGACACCCTCCTCGCCACCGACGGCGCGGGAACGGAATACCTGCTGCGGATAGTGTCCACTCCGGAGGGGATCGGCGGCACAATCGAGAAAAGGGAGTCGCCCCGGCGCGAATCTCCGCTGAAGATCACCCTGGTCCAGGCCGTGCCGAAGAAGGACCTTATGGATATGGTGGTGCAGAAAGCGGTGGAGCTTGGGGTGAGCGAGATCCGCCCCGTCCTGTCGGCCCGGACGGTGGTGAGCCTGGAGGGGCCGCGTCAGCGGGCGAGAGAGGAGCGCTGGGAGCGCATCATGGCTGCCGCGGTGGCCCAGTCCGGCCGAACCCGGATGCCGCTGCTGCGGAAAGTGCAGACCTGGGAGGATTTTCTGAAGGAGCCTGTCGACCTGGACCTGAAGGTGATGCTCTGTGAGGGCGGCGGGAATCGGGGGCTGGGCGAGGTTCTTCGCGCCGTGAAAATCCCCGCCGGCGCTCTTGTTGCGGTGGGGCCCGAGGGGGGATGGGCGGCGGGCGAGGTCGAAGATGGGCGACGCGCAGGATTCGAATGCGCCGGTCTTGGACCGAGGACCCTTCGGACCGAGACGGCGGGGCTGGCGGCCCTGAGCGTGCTGCAGTTCGTCTGCGGCGATCTGGGCGGGGAAAAATCCGCCCCGGAGGATGCAGAAAATGCCCATGAAGATCTATAATGGGGCGGAGAGAGCGGGGAACTGGTCCCGCCGCTGTGCGTGGCTCTGTGGAGAACGGAATAGATGAAGTGTCACCAATGCGGATACGTGAGTTTTGACGATCTTGAAGCGTGCAAGAAATGCGGCGCCATGTTCGACTCCACTGGAGAGGAGCAGGCTGATGCGGCGGAGAGGTCACGCCTGCAGGAGGATCTCTTTTCCCTGAGGCTGAACGACGACACGCCCCCTTCCCCCTCCTCGGACGAAGAGCCGGAGGTTCCCGAGGGGGAAAAGGAGCAGGGGCTGCTCGGGGGACCGGCGGAGTTGGAGGCCGGACCGGCGACGGTTCCGGAACCGGGGCTGGAATACGAGCCGGAACCGGAGGGAGAGTTGCGGCTCGACGGCATTGACGAGCCGATCGTGGAAACGCCGGTAAGCCTCCCGAGCATGGAAGTGGATTTTGATCCGGCTGCCATGGATGGCGGTGTTGAAGATGATCCGGCGGAGTCTGCCGAGGCCGAAACATATGCGGAGGCTCCGGAGAGCGGGCCGGGGCCGATTATCGACGATGACGCGGAACTTCCCGAAGACCTGTGGATCGAGGAAGGCGCCGGCTTCACACCCCGGCTGGCCGCCTTTGCGGTTGACAGCGCCATCATAGCGGGCCTCCTCGGGCTCTTCTTTTTCTGCGCCGTTCTCGTCCTTGGCGCCGGCGGCCACGGGTGGTCCCATATCAGAACGCCCGCCGGCAGATGGGCCCTCTTTGTTCCCTTCTATCTTCTCGTCCTTTTTATAAGTATGTGTTATCATACGTTTTTTCCTGCATGGACCGGGAGGACTCCGGGAAAGGCCGTGATGAAGCTCGATATCCATCGCACCGACGGCGGGCCCATGACATATACCCGCGCCTTCCTGCGCTGGGTCGGATACCTGGTATCGCTGACGTTTGCGGGGCTCGGATTCCTGTGGATCTTCATCGACGAGCGAAAGCGCGGATGGCACGACTATCTCTCCGGAACATGGGTCAAGAACCTTCGAGACGAGCATCCGGAAGATGTGTGAAACCGCAAGGTGCCTTGGGGCGAAGGTCTGCGATAGGGTCAAAGTTGACATCGGGGAGGGTGAGGGGTACTATTTTTGTTCGTTTACGCCGAGGTAGCTCAGTCGGTAGAGCAACGGACTGAAAATCCGTGTGTCCGCAGTTCGATTCTGCGCCTCGGCACCACGCTGTTCCCACGGGGAGCCTGGCTCCCCGTTTTTTTTGGCCTTTCAGGGCGGAAGCGGTAGATTTGTGACGCGAAAGAGAAAGATTGTTCTGGGTCAGATCGGGCTCGGAAGCTGGGGACCCAACCTTCTGCGGAATTTCATCACCGGCGGGGCCTGCGAGGTGAGGCTCGTCTGCGACCTGAAAAAGTCCAACTACAGCAAGCTCGGTTTGGGAAAGAACGGTCCGGCCTTTACCGAGGACTACCGTGACATTCTGCTCGATCCCGCGATCGACGGAGTCGTCGTCGCCACCCCTTCGGAGACGCATTACGGAATAGGGCGGGAGGTCCTCAGGGCCGGCAAGCATCTTTTTGTGGAAAAGCCCTTCGTCCTGTCGAGCCGCGAGGCGAGAAGCCTGGTCAACCTTTCCCGCAAGGTCGACCGGGTCATCATGGTCGGACACCTTCTCATGTACCATCCCGGGGTCCAGGCGCTGGCCAGGCTCGTGCGGCAGGACAAGGTCGGCAAGGTCTTCTTCATCGGCATCCGCCGCCGCAACCTGGGCCGCCTCCAGAGCGACTGCAGTGTTCTCTGGGATCTTGGTCCTCACGACATCAGCATTGCCCTTATGGTCGTAGGCCGGAAGCCGGTAAGGGTCGTGACGACAGGGCAGTCGTACCTGCAGCCGGAGGTGCCGGAGGTCGCTTTCACCACCATCACGTTCGAGGGCGGCATCCAGGCGCACATCGAGGAGAGCTGGCTGGCCCCCGAGCGCGAGAGGGAGCTCGTCGTGGTGGGGGAAAAGGGAATGCTGGTTTTCGATGAGCTGTCAGCGGCGCCCCTGAAGCTTTTCAAAAAGTCCGTCAGGCTGCGGCGGCGGACGGAAGTGAAGGAGTTCGACTACCTCGACGGAGGGACGGACCCCGTCGAAGTCGCCACCGAGCAGCCCCTCGAGGCGGAGTGCAGGCATTTTCTCGAGTGCATCCGAACCGGCCGCGAACCGATAAGCGGGGGAGCCAACGGTCTGGAGGTGCTGCGGGTGCTCGAGGCCGCCGACAGGTCGCTGCGCCACGGAGGCCGGGTGACGGCCCTGAGGGGGCGGGCGTGAAAGTACCATTCATCGACCTTGGGACGCAGCACCGGGAGGTGGAGGACCGGATCCGGGTCCGCCTCGAGGAGGTCATTCGCAGCGCGCAGTTCATTCTGGGGCCTGCGGTGAAGCAGTTCGAGGAATCCATGGCGAAGTATCATGGTGTCCGCCACGCCGTCGGTGTCGCCTCGGGAACCGACGCCCTTCTGCTCTCTCTTCTCGCCGC
>JAUWCW010000317.1 GCA_030609125.1 Candidatus Rokuibacteriota bacterium | reverse complement strand
GCTGAAAAACACGGAAATGTATATACTTCCTATACACCAAGCGGGGAGGTGATGCGAAAATACAGCCTTATATCAGTAATATATCGGATATGTCCTACTGTACATGCTCTCTGTACATGCAGCCGCTACACATGTACACCTGCCTATGTCTCGTGCTTCTCGAACCAGCCTCAGGGACCCAGAAGGTCTTCTCCGAGCTTTCTCAGGAGGCTCAGGCCGCCTTCCATGGCGTAAACGTCGCCGTAGCCCTTCGCCGCGAGAAAAACCTGGCTCTCGTAAGAGCGGATTCCGGAATCGCAGATGGTGACGATGGTCCGGTCCCGCGGGACCTCCTCGAGGCGGGAGGAGAGATGCTCGTACGGGATGTTAAGCCACCGGCCGGGATAGCGCTCGACGTACGGCGCCGCACCGCGGGGCGCGTTCAGGTCGAGAAAGAGGGGGTTGCCTTCTTCGGATCTGAGCCGCTCGAGGGCCTCTCCAACCGTCATCCGCCGGTAGAGGCCGTCGAGAAGATTGGCGGCCGTGTTGCCCAGCGCGTTCAGACTGTCCATGGCCGAGGCGAAGGGGGGCGAGTAGGCCAGCTCGAGATTCGATATTTCTTCCACAGTGGGGCGGTGCTTCAGAATCGCCGCCACGGCGTCGACCCGGACCGCCACCGCATCGTTGGCCTTGCCGACGGCCTGAATGCCCAGGATCCTCCTGTTCGAGCGGTCAACCACGAGTTGAAGAAAGAGGAGGCTCCTCTCCGGCCAGAAGTGCGCCCGGTCGTACCCCACGGTGAGCACCCGCTCGGCATCGAAGCCCTCCGCGATTGCCCTGTGCTGGCAGAGGCCGGCCGAGGCCAGACAGAGGTCGAAGATCTTGACGATGAAGGAGCCGACGACGCCGTCGAAGCGGTCCCCCCTCCCGGCCATGTGCCCCGCGATCACCCGGCCGTGACGGTTGGCGAGGGATCCGAGGGGCGCGTATACGGCCGCTTCCGTCAGGAGACTGCGGTTCTCGATACAGTCGCCCCCGGCGTAGATGTCGGGGTCGGAGGTGCGGAGAAACTCGTCCACCGTTATGGCCCCTCCCTCACCGCAGGCAAGTCCTGCCTCCTGCGCCAGCCTGCTGTTGGGACGGGCACCGGCGGCGATGATCACCAGCTCCGCCGGCAGTGACCTCCGGTCGGTGACCACGCTCCGGACTCGTCCTCCGGCGTCACCCTCGATCCGCAGGATGCTTTCACCGGTGAGCACCTCCACGCCCTTTTCCCGAAGGTGGTGTTCGGCCATGGCCGCCATGTTGGCATCGAAGATCTGCGGGAGCACGTGGCCGAGACGCTCCACCAGGGCCGTCCTGATCCCCCAGACGTCGGCGAGGGCTTCCGTCACCTCAACCCCGATGGCCCCGCCGCCGATCACGACGGCGTGCCGTATCTCCTGTCCGATGATTGTCTTTTTGATATCCAGCGCGTTGCGGAGATTGGAAACCGGGTAGACGTTCTCCAGGTCTGTTCCCGGAACGGGAGGGATTGCCGGCACACTTCCCGTCCCGAGGACGAGCCGGTCGTAAGAAAGTTCGGTCCTTTCCCCTGACTCCAGATCCTGCACCATGACGGTCTTTTTCTCCCGGTCGATACGCAGGGCCCGTGTCCTGGGCAGAACCGTCACGCCCTTCGCCTCGCGGAAGAACTGCGGATCTCTGAGGACATGAAAGCTCGTCTTCATGAGAGAGGACTCGTCGGGAACGTCTTCCGACAAATAGTAGGGTATCCCGCACCCGCCGTAGGAAATGAAGCTGTCCTGATCGACCACGACGACCTCGGCATCGGGCCGAAGGCGCCTGAGACGACACGCGACTTTCGGCCCCAGCGCAACGGCTCCTATTATCACTACTTTCAAGGACATCCCCTGGTCACCTCCCCCCGGCTGTTGAGACTGCGGCGAAACGGGCGCAATTGTAACACCACTATTCAATCCTGTAAGACACGGGCACCTGGACTCTGCCCGAAAGGGGCGGAAACGGTCCGGCGCTTCGGACCGCCGTGAGCGTCGCCTGATCGAGGACGCGGTAGCCCGACCTGCGGACGACCTGCACGTCCCGGAGAGCCCCGCTTCCGTCAAAGCTCAGCTCGACGACCACCTCCCCCTCCCACCCCTTTCTCCGCGCAAGCCGTGGGTAGGACTTGTGGCTCTCGATCATGCGGCGGATTTCAGCCAGAGGATCTCCCGGCACAAGTGATGGCACCCCGCCGGGGACGAAGGCGACCGCAGCAGATGCCCGCGCCGAAAGGCCTGAAGGCGTACCGCCGACTCCGGCAGCCCCGACTCTCACGGAGTTCCCCGCGGCACCGACGAGGGCGCGGACCGGAACGGTTTTCGCCCCCAGCGCCCCTCCCGCAGCCGCATGCGCCCGCGAACCGCCGATGGGGAGCGGATCCTTCCTCTCCTCGCTTCCCTGCCCCTCCGGAGGAGCCTCCTCCCGCGCCGGCGGCTGTTTCTTCCCCGCCGACCCCTTCATGAGATGGACGATCATATACCGCGGAACCGCACCCTTTCTCTCCTCCGGCATACCGCTCCAGAACATGAGGAGCGCGCCGTGAACCGCGGCGGAAAAGGCGAAAGCCAGCAGCAGGGGCCTGTCGTTCATCTACCAGCTCACCCTCACGCCGCCGGAGTGGCGTTTCGATGTTTCAACCGGCGTGCCGAAGAGCTCCGTCAGGTTCCGCCCCGTGAAGGTGTCCTGCAGGTCCCCCTCGGCGCGCACCCTGCCCTCCTTCAGGAGGAGCACCTTCTGGCAGAAGGTGCCTATGAGGTTCAAGTCGTGCGAAACGGTCATGATTGTCAGCCCCTCCTCCCTCCGGAGCCGGTCGAGAACCTTGAATACCGCCACCTCCTGTCCGATGTCGAGATTGCTCGACGCCTCGTCGAGCAGCAGAAGAGAGGGGTCCTGGGCAAGGGCCCTGGCAATGAAGACCCTCTGTCTCTCCCCCGCCGAAAGCCGGTCGAGACAGCGTCCTCCGAACGCCTCCGCCCCGGCGAGCGCTAGTGCCCGGCGGCACGCCCTTCGGTCCTCCTCCCCCAGCCAGCCTCCCCACCCCAGGT
>JAUWCW010000091.1 GCA_030609125.1 Candidatus Rokuibacteriota bacterium | reverse complement strand
GACTTTCGCCGCCGAACAGCCGGCGGCGAACCCCTCTGCTATGGCCCGGGCCATTTTGTCCGTGCTCCCCCACATGGTGTCGTAGACGATGACGGCCTTCCTGCCCGGCTTCTGGGCGGACCAGCGCGAGTAGTATCCGAGGATTTTTCCCAGGTCGTTTCTCCAGATCGGCCCGTGATCCGGGGCGATGAATTCCGGGGTGATGCCGAGGGCGGCGACCTTCTCCAGGAGCTTCTCCACCAGGGGCGCGAAGGGCATAAGGATGTTGGCGAAATAGCGCGCACCCTCGAACTCCAGGACGTCGTCGGGGATCTCGTCCGCGAAACGCTCCGTCGTGGCCAGGTGCATGCCGAAACCGTCCTGGGAGAAGAGGACGTCGTCGTCGGAGAGATAGGAGAACATGCTGTCGGGCCAGTGAATCATCCTCGTCTCGGTGAAGGTGAGCTGCCGGTCTCCCAGGCTCAGGGACTCCCCGTCCTTGACGCCCACGATCTCCCGGTCCAGGTGAAGGTGGTCCTTCAGGGCCTTGACCCCCATAAGCGAGGCGAAGACCTTCTCGGGGCGCACCGCCTCGATAACCTCCTCCAGGCACCCGGAGTGGTCCATTTCAGCGTGGTTGGAAACGATGTAGCTGATGGAGGCGGGGTCGACGACGGAGGAGATGCGCGAGAGAAGCTCTCCGCGGAAAGGCGCCTTCACGGTGTCGATGAGGGTTATCTTGTCGGCCATGACGAGAAAGGCGTTGTAGGTCGAGCCCCGCCCCGTCGAGTAGCCGTGAAAGTCCCGGATGGCCCAGTCGATGGCGCCCACCCAGTGCACGCGGTCGCTTATTTTGACCGCCTTGAATGTCTTGCTCATTATGCAGTCTCCTCCTGCCGTAAAGGCCCCCGGCCGTTCCGTGGCGCCTGGAGCCCACGTACACAGGGGGCGCCCCGGCACACACGGGCCGGGGGCTGCCGTCCGGAGGTTAGATATTAGACCCTGTTTCCGTGAGAATCAAGCGTGCGTGCTTCCGCCTGAGACAGCGGCGCCCCGGCACGAAAAGCCGGGGGGCGCGCGGTTGGCAGCAGTCTTCAGGACTTCCACAGGCCGTGGAGGTTGCAATGCTCCCGGGCGGTGACTTCGCCCGCCTCGATGGAGAAAACAGCTTCCGGGGCGTCTCCCGGATTGAGGAACTGCCGGTACGCCTTGCCGTCGGCGATGAGCTCTATCCACTCGATGAAGTGCTTCTCCTCCATGGGGTGGGGAACGCTTCCCACCGTCACCTTGAAGCCGCCGTCTATCTTCTCAACGACGGGGACGTGCTTTTCCCGGGCCGCGTCGACGGAGTTCTCCGTCAGCAGATTCATGGGCTGGCCGCAGCAGACAAGCTCGCCCTCTCCCTGGTGAATGACTTCCACCATGTTGCCGCACAGGGTGCACTTGTAGACTTGCAGTACCTTTGTCGCCATGGTCCGTCCTCCTTCCGGTTACAGTCTGGAATAAACGCTACCAGTTCTCGCTGATCAGTTCGAAGTAATCCCGGGGGTGGGCGCAGGCCGGGCACTCGTCGGGAGGCTTCGTCCCGTCATGAACGTAGCCGCAGTTGCGGCACTGCCACCGCTCCTGCGCCTCCCTCTTGAAAACCCGGTCTTTTTCGATGTTCTCCTTGAGAACGAGGTAACGCTTCTCGTGCTGCTTTTCCGCCACCGCGATCGATTCGAAGGCTGTCGCTATGTCCGTGAAGCCTTCCTCGCGCGCCACCTTGGCAAAAGACGGGTACATCTCCGTCCACTCGTAGTTCTCTCCCGCCGCTCCCGCGGCGAGATTCTCCGCCGTTGTGCCGATGACGCCCGCGGGGAAAGAGGCCGTCACCTCGGCACTGCCGCCCTGGAGGAACTTGAAGAGCCTCTTGGCATGCTCCTTCTCCTGGTCGGCGGTCTCGAGGAATATGGCCTCCATCTGCCGGAAGCCTTCCTTGCGGGCCTGGGAGGCGAAGTAGGTGTAGCGGTTCCTCGCCTGGGACTCTCCGGCAAAGGCCGTCAGCAGGTTCTTCTCGGTCTGGGATCCTTTCAACTCCATGGCAGTTTCTCCTTTTCCCGGTTCAAATAGAAAGTAGTCGCCCTGTCTCGCGATCGAGTCGGTCTGCGAATGATCCTTTGATGTGAAATCCTGCCTGCCGTTTCAGCGGCCGGGAAGGCCGGTGAACCAGCGCTCTTTCTCTGACTATAGTCCCGCCGTCACCGCTGTCAAGGGACAGAGACGGGGCGCCCGGCTTCAGCGGACGATGACCTCGATGAACTCCCCGGGGAGGTACTTCTCCGCCGCCTCTTCCACCTCTTCCGGCGTCAGTTCGAGCAGGATCCGGCGGTAGTCCTCGTCGAAGGTGTGAGGCAGGCCCTTTCTTTCAGCGAGAGCGAGATAAAAGCCGCGGTTGAGGGAGGAAAGCATGCGCATCTGCAGCCGCCCCGTTATGGCGTTGACGCGCCTTTTCAGATCCCCAGCGCTGACGTCCATCCGCCGCACGGCTTCGATTTCCCGGCGAACCCCCTCGCGGGCCTGCCCGATCTTCTCCGGGGAGGTCCCCATGGAGAAAGTGAAGACCGCCGTGTCACCGAGGGTTCCCAGAGACGCGCCCACCGAGTAGGCAAGCCCCTCTCTCTCCCGGAGCTCCCGGTTGAGCCGGTCGTTCAGAAGCCCCCCTACCACCGCCAGGGCAGGGCGCTCACCGGCAGACACGGTGCCGACCACCGCCCCCGCGGCCAGGGCGCCCTGGGGTTTTCCCAGCTCCCTCTCCACTTTCACGGCCTTCATCGTTTCTCCCAGCGCTGCCTCCGGGACCTCCCCGGGAGGGCGCTGGTCGAAATACGCCGTCAGGAGCCGGATCGCCTCCTCCGGCTCGGAACCGCTGACTACGGAAAGTATCATGTTCGAACCGGTGAGATACCGATCCCTGAAACCCGCCAGATCTTCCGCCGTCACCGAAAGAATCGAGATTTTCTCGCCCAGGACGTCGCTCCCGAGGGGGCCGGGGCCGTAGAGCTCTTCCGCCAGAAGCCTGCCGGCAAGAGAGCCCGGCCTGGCGTCCCTGAAGGAGATGAAGTCCACCATCTGGGCCCGGACCTTTTCGACCTCCTCCTGCGGAAAGGAGGCGGCGCCAACCATCTCCGCCACCAGCTCGACCATCTTTTCCGCCTTCTCCTGGAGGCATTCTCCGCGGATGAAGGAGTAGGATCTGGAGGTGTAAAAATCCCCGAAGGGAACCGTCGGGTTTCCCGCCGTCGACAGCGAGGCGCCGATTTTCCTCAACTCTTTCTGGATGTCCTTTTCCGACCTGCTTTTCGTCCCCCTGGGCAGCATGCGGTGGAGAAAGTCCGCTATGCCGGCCTTCCCCGGCGGCTCCATTGCCGAGCGCATCCGGGTCATCATGTTCATAGCGAAGACCCTCGACCCCTGACGCTTCTCGGCAATGATGACGAGGCCGTTGCCGAGTACGGCACGCTCTCTGGTCACGGCGCCGCTCTTCTCTTCCCCTCCGCCCACGCCCGCCGGCAGGGCCAGAAGCGCCGTGTGCGGCCTGTCGGCGAGGTATCTCCCGGCCGCGCCGGCCAGGTCGCCGGCAGCGATGCCGTCCCACCGCTCCCCGGAAAATCCCTGTCCGGGGGCGCCGGCGATAACCCAGGACGCTTTGCCCATCAGGTAGTAGTGAAGCTTCTCCCGCCCCACGAGCTCCGCCGCCCGCAGCGCCTCCCGGGCATCAGCCACCTCTCCCGCCGCGGGACCTTCCTCGGCCACGAGGGCCAGTTCGGCGAGGATGGTCTCCAGGGCCCCGGCGGCGTCGGTCCCGGCAGGCAGCCGCGCGGAGACGACGAACCGGGAAAAGCCCTGGTTCACAGACAGCCCGGCGTAAACCGAGCGGGGGCTGAAGCCCTCTGTTTCGAGTCTCTTCTCCAGCCGTCCGGCGCCTCCTCCAAGGACGGCTCCCAGCAGGTCGAGAGCCTCCGCGTCATCGTCCCTGGGATCGGGCCCGTTGAAACCGACCTGCAGCCTCACCTCCGGAAGCTCAGACTCGAGGGTGTACACCCTCCTGCCCCTCAGGGGGGGCGCGAGGGGAGGGCTGCCGGGAGCGGCCCCCGGCTCGGCCTCGCCGAAGGTACGCTCCAGCACACCGAGGGTCTCCTCCCCGCTCACCGCGCCGGCGGCGAGAAAAATCATGTTGTCCGGGCGGTAGGCGCGGCGGTAGTGCTCCAGCAGTTCCTCGCGGGAAACGGCGGCCACCGTCCGCTCGCTGCCGAGCCCGGTCCTGGCGTACGTCGACCCCTCGTAGAGCAGCGCCTGGAACATCTCGTCGGCCCTGGTGTCCGGGCGGCTCTGTCTTTGGCGGATCTCCTCCAGGACCACCTCTTTCGCCTCGGCGACGGCCGTCTCCTTCAGTGCCGCTCGGAAGAGGATATCCGCCAGAAGCTCCATCTGCCGCTGGAAGTGATCGCGGTGACCGACCATGAGATAGCCCATGTAGTCGTCCCGGGTGTAGCCGTTGAGGTATCCTCCCATGCGCTCCACCTCGTGAAAGAGCGCCTCCTTGTCCATCTCCTCCGTACCGGCGAAAACAAGGTGCTCCAGGAGGTGGGAATAGCCGAGGTTGGTGGGGTCCTCGAGGGCGTATCCCGTCTTCACCAGCACCAGGGTCGCCACCAGGGACGTGGAGCCGGAGGGAAAGAGCCTCACGTCGAGGCCGTTGGAGAGGTGGTGATAGCCCGTCACGTCCTGTCCGATCGCCGGCGCAGAGGCGAGGAGCAGAAAGGCGGAAACCGCCGCGAGCTTTGACCGTATCTTCATCATCGGGGTATACTATATCACTAGGGGGGAATTCCGGAAAAGCGGGTGCCTTCGGCTCGGGAAAGCAATGATGAGTGCGCGCGTGAAAAGATACGGTATCACCGCCCTGGTTCTTGCGGCGGCCCTCAGTCTCTCTTCCTCCCCGTCGGCGGCGGAGACCATGCAGGTCTTCGTCAGCGTCCTCCCCCAGAAGTACTTTGCCGAAAGGGTCGGCGGCGAGAGGGTTTCGGTCTCCATCATGGTCGGGCCCGGGCAGAGCCCCGCCACCTATGAGCCCACGCCGAAACAGATGGTCCTGCTCGACGATGCCCTGTTCTATTTTCGCATAGGCGTTCCGTTCGAGAGGGTGTGGATGGACCGGATCGCGGAGGCGAACCCGGGGATGAAGCTCGTCGACACCGGAGAGCAGGTTACGGCCCGCCGTCCCGACGACCGGGAGGAAATCGATCCCCACATCTGGACAAGCCCGCTTCTGGCGGACCACATCGCCCGGACCATGAAGGACGCCTTCGCCGCTGTCGACCCGGACCATCGCGTCGAATACGAGCGGAATTACCGCCTCCTCGCCGCCGATCTGAGGCAGCTCGACACCGATATCCGCACTCTTCTGGGCTCCCTCGAGCGCCGGAGCTTCATGGTCTTTCACCCCTCCTGGGGCTATTTTGCCGACACCTACGGCCTGGAGCAGATAGCCATCGAGAAGTACGGGACCGAACCCGGAGCAAGGCATCTTGCCAAGGTGATCGAGACCGCCCGGAGCGAGAACCTCCGGGTCATCTTCGTGCAGGAGCAGTTCAGCCGCCGCAACGCCGAGGCCGTGGCCAGGGAGACCGGGGCAAAGATCGTCGTCGTCGATCCCCTCGCCGAGGACTACATTGCCAATCTCATGTCGGTGGCGGCTCTTTTCGCGGAGGCCATGCAGTGAGCGCGGAGCAGGTCATCGTCATGGAGGATGTCTCCTTCACCTACGAGGGGCCGCCGGTCCTGGAGCACGTCAACCTGACGGTGGAGAAAGGCGAGATGCTCGGCATTATCGGCCCCAACGGCGGCGGCAAGAGCACCCTTCTCAAGATCATTCTCGGCCTGCTGCGGCCCGACGAAGGCAGGGTGACCGTCCTCGGCCGCTCGCCCCGGGAGGGCCGGAGGGAAATCGGATACGTCCCCCAGTCGGCCGCCTTTCCCCGGGACTTTCCCATTTCCGTGGAGGAGGCGGTCCTCATGGGGCGCCTCGGACGAACACGATTTCTCGGCGGCTACAGCCGGCGCGACAGGGAAGTCGCCACCGAGGTCATGGAGAAGACCGAGGTGTGCATATTGAGGGAGCGCCGCCTCGGCGAGCTCTCGGGGGGGCAGCTGCAGAGGGTCCTCATAGCCCGGGCCCTGGCCAGCCGTCCCCAGATTCTGATTCTCGACGAGCCCACGTCACACATGGATCTGAGAGTGGAGGAGGACATATTCTCCCTCCTCAAGAGCCTGAACGCCCGGATGACGATCATCGTCGTCTCACACGATGTGGGATTCATTTCCCACTACGTCACCCGGACAGCCTGCCTCAACCGCTCCCTCCTCTGCCACCAGAACGTGGAGATCAGCGAAGAGGCGATGAGCAAGCTCTACGGTGCGCCGGTGCGCATCATCCACCACGATCACTGATGATGGAGTTCTTCGATGCCCTTCTGCGGCACAGCTTCCTGCAGAACGCCCTCCTGGCGGGCATCCTTGCCAGCATCGGCTGCGGCGTCGTCGGAACCTACGTGGTGGTCAAGCGCATCGGCTTCCTTGCGGGAGGGATTGCCCACGCCGTGCTCGGCGGGATGGGTGTGGCCTACTTTCTCGGCCGGGATCCCGTGACCGGCGCTCTCGCCGCCGCCGTTATCGCCGCCCTCGTCATCGGCTGGATCCACCTCCACTGGAACCAGCACGAGGACACCCTCATCGGCGCCGTTTGGGCCATCGGCATGGCCATCGGCGTGATTTTCATCTCCAGGACCCCGGGGTACACGGCGGATCTCATGAGCTATCTGTTCGGCAACATCCTCATGGTCCCCCGCCGGGACCTGGCCTTCATGGCCGGGATGGACGCCTGCATCATCCTGATCGTCCTTCTCTTCTACAAGCAGTTCCTGGCCATCTCCTTCGACGAGGAGTACACGCGCCTCCGGGGGATCCCCGTGGATTTTGTCTACCTCCTTCTGCTCTGCACAGTGGCGGTGACGGTGGTCCTCCTGATCCAGGTGGTGGGACTAATCCTGGTGATCGCCCTTCTGGTCCTTCCCGCCGCCGTGGCCTCTCAGTACGTCGCTTCCCTGGGCCGCATGATGGTCGTGGCGGTCGCTCTGGGAACACTCTTCACCAGCGGGGGGCTGGCCCTTTCCTACGGGCCCGACCTTCCGGCAGGGGCGACGATTATCCTTCTCGCCGGAGGTTTCTACCTGCTGTCCACCCTGGCCACCGGTCTTCGCGGACACCGGCGCGTCCGTCGAGGCAGCGGCGGGACAGAGCCGGGCCGGGGGCCGGCCTGAGAGAGAAGGTTCTGCCGGGAGGCTCTTGCAGGGGATTTACAGGGGGCTGTT
>JAUWCW010000279.1 GCA_030609125.1 Candidatus Rokuibacteriota bacterium | reverse complement strand
GATGGACGGGGCAGGATCTACGTCGACAGCGCCGACGCGGCCTATGCTCCGGCGAACGATATCGACGGCGACACGCGGCCCCAGGGTCCGGCGGATGACATGGGCGCCGACGAGTGGGTGCCGTAATGGGTCCGGATCAGAAGAGGACATGGCTTTCGGCGATCATCCTGCGCTGTCCGTTTGCCTCTGCCCTGGACACGTGCCCTGTAGGGAAAATCAGGCAGCTGGACGTCGGCGGAAGGATGGCCTTCGTCGAACAGATCAGGCCGAGCCACGTCGAAAGAATCCTGAACCACCACAAGATCTGCCTTCTTGTGAGGGAGGCGGTGGAGGAAGGTCCGGGTCTGTTTGAGGGTGCGGCGGCTGCGTGGAAGCCCCGCAGTTGCCCCGCGAAAATGAGACATCTGAGATGGGCCGTTTCCGGGGATGGGGGCCGGTCATGATGCCGGCGATCTTTTCCCGGGGAGAAGGCGGATCCGCGGGGGCGGGGCGGACTGTCGCTCTCCTTCTCGTCGTCGCCCTGGGTCTGCAGCTTCTCCCCTTCATGACTCCCGGCAGGACCGACAGGGAAGTTGCATCGGGGGATGTTGCCTCGTCCTTTATCGAGCCCCTGAATGTCTGCGAGGAGGGGGACTGTTTCACCGGTCTCTTTGCTGATCAGCTCTGGCTGCCGGAGGCCGTATTCTGTTTCGTGCAGACTGCCGGGGGCCTCACGCTTTGGGCCCCGGTGAGCAGAGGTCTCTGCGACGGCCACCGTCCCGAAGTCTTCAAGCCTCCTCGCGTCGCGGCACCTTCCCGTGGCTCTTGCTGAAAATCGATTCAATGCCCCGTGGGGCGTATCAAGGAGATATTGAAATGTTGAAAACAATATGCGATTCACACTGTGAATCATGCAGCGCTGTTTCCCGCAGAGAGATCCTCAAGGGAGCAGGCAAGGCAGCAGTCGGTGTGGTGGCCGCGGCAGCAGTCACCAGCTTTGCCATGATTCCCAAAGCCAGGGCTTCGGCACAGTATCCCTGGCCCCACAAGAACATAGATCCCCAGCAGGCGGGCAACATCGCCTACGAGAACTGGTACAAGGATTACTGCTGCTACGCCACCGTCAGCGGGGTGCTCGTTCCCCTGCAGAAGTCGGTGGGGGAGCCCTATAGCTCCCTCCCCCTGGAGGCCTTCCGGTTCGGTCACGGCGGAACCGTGGGCTGGGGGACCCTCTGCGGGACCCTTCTGGGGGCCGGCATAGCGGCAAGCTTCGTGGCGGGCAAAACAGGGGAGAAGATAACCAACGACGTCATAGCCTGGTACACCACGACGGAGCTTCCCATCTACAGGCCCGCCAGCCCGAAAGCCGCCATCAGCAACGTCAACAAGAGCGATTCCCCGCTCTGCCACGTCTCCGTCAGCAAGTGGATGGAGAAAGAGGGCGTGGAGTTCTTCACGCCCCAGAGGAAGGAGCGCTGTGCGCGGTTGTCGGCGGACGTCGCCATGAAGACGGCCACCCTCCTCAACGAGTGGGCCGCCGGCACGTACAAACCGGTCCACGGATCACAGGCCAAAACCCACAACCGCCCGGCGCAGAACAACTGCGACGGGTGCCACGGCTGAAGGGACCTCACGCAACAGCAAACAAGATCCGCGTTTGAGCTTCCGACAGGGTGCGCGGCCCCGGACCGGCTACCCCCACGCCGGCCGGTCAGGGGCGGCACCCTTTTGGAAGAGATGATGCCTCCTGAATCAGGGAGATGAGTTTGGTCGATATCAGGTTTGAGATAGAAAAGTCTCTTGTCGACCTGGCGGACAAATGCCCGGGAGGACACCCCTGCCTCGACGGGAAGGAGAGCCTGCACTGCCGCGTCAGCTTCAGTGTGGAAAAGGGGGAGGACGAATACATTTTCATCAAGTGCCCGGAAGGGGGCGGCTGCAGCTACCGCCTCTCCTTCGGCCAGACGCATGTGTGCACGTGCCCGGTGCGGATGCAGATCTACAGGAAATACGGAATCTGACACCAATGCCTCAGAGGTAATAAGCCCGCCATTCGCCTGCCGGGCGGGTGGATCCATCGATCTCTTCCCGCTATCTTGAAATATTATCTTTTTGCTATGTGGATTTATTAAATAATGGGTGTATTGTTTATAGAAGGGTACTGTGCAGACACCTTGGGAGGGTTCAGAGATGAGAAGGATTACAGTCTTGTTCGCATCTATGGTGGTTCTCGTCATGTGCGGGGCCGTGTTTGCGCAGGCGGGAGACTATGTCGGCTCCGAGCGCTGTGCCGATTGCCACATGGACAAGTTCAACGACTGGAAGACCTCCGGCCACCCCTACAAGCTGCGGCCCGTCGAGGTGGCGAAGCTTGACGCGTTGCCGGTCCCGGACGGGTACACCTGGGACGACATCTCCTACGTCATCGGGGGGTACCGCTGGAAGGCCCGTTTCATCGACAAACAGGGATACATCATCACCGCCGGGAAGAAGGGTGAGCCGCTCGCCACCCAGTGGAACATCAAGTCCGACACCTGGGTGAACTATCACCCCGGGGAGAAGAAACCCTACAAGTGCGGCCCCTGCCACATGACGGCCTACTCACCGGAGGGCAACCAGGACGGGCTCGAGGGGCTCATCGGGACCTGGCAGGCGCCTGGTATTCACTGCGAGGAGTGTCACGGCCCGGGGGACAAGCACGTTAAGAGCGAGGACGCATCGGACATCAAGATTGACAAAACCGCTGCCGGTTGCGGCAAGTGCCACATCCGGGGAGTCAAGGAGAAGATCCCCGCCAAGAAGGGCTTCATCAGGCACCACGAGCAGTACAACGAGTACCTGGCCAGCCCGCACGCCGGGAAGCTCCAGTGCACTGACTGTCACGACCCGCACAAGCCGGCCCGCTCCGGCGTGAAGGTGGCGTGCGTCTCCTGCCATAAGGACCAGGGAGAGGCCTATGGCGGCAGCCTCATGGCGCGGTCGGGCGTGACCTGCGTGGACTGCCACATGCCGCGAGCCTCCAAGTCGGCGGAGAAGCTCTCGCCGCGGGAAGGCGACGTGCGCACCCACAACTGGAGGATCAGCACCGACCCGAAGGCCTCCATGTTCACCGAGGACGGCAAGTACGCCACGGGGATTCTCACTCTCGACGTCGTCTGCCTGAACTGCCACGGGGGCAGAGACATCGAGTGGGCGGCCTCGAAGGTGGGGATGGTGCACAAGACGAAATAGGGGTCACGAACAAGGAACCTTACCGCACGTACTCGATCTTCGCCTCCCGGGAGGCGGCTTGGTACCACTCGTCGAGGGCCTTGCTTTGGCGGAGATCGAGGATCGTTTCGCGGACCGCGCCCTTCACCTCATCGAACCCCCGGGTCCGGGCTTCCCTTTTTTCGATGACCCGCACCACGTAGAACTTGTCCGCAACGTGCGCGGGCTCCAGGATGGCGCCCGCATCGGCCCCAGCGACCTTCGCCCGCAACTCGACGGGGACGGCGTCGATCGGCATCCACCGCGTCCGGCGCCCGA
>JAUWCW010000324.1 GCA_030609125.1 Candidatus Rokuibacteriota bacterium | reverse complement strand
GAACCGTGAGTCCCGGGAGCGCTACCCGGGGCGGGCGGGGCGGCTTTCCCGGCGGCGGGAAGCTTGCTTTCCAGTCCTTCCAGCCTCTCAACGAGATCGCGCAGGTCTCCGATCTCTTCCATTCGCACCGCCCGCATGACGGCCAGCTCGAGAAGCATTCTCGGGTAGGAGGTGTTTCTGATCTCCCCCTCGGCCCTGAGAAAAATGTCGAAGAGGGACTGGAGCTTGCCCAGGCTCGGCGGCCCGGAGAGTGCGCGAAGCTCGTCCAGGCCCTCCCGCGAGGCGGTGACGAGGTCGCCCAGTTCCGGCGATGTTTTCAAAACCGCCAGGTTCCTCAGTCCCGTCAGGATCTCCCGGGTGAAGGACTTCGGGTCGTAGCCCGCACCGGAGAGCTCATCGATGGTCCGTATGCACCTCGTGCCGTCCCCGGCGAGAAGTCCCTCCAGAAAATCGAGGACCGTCTTCTCTTCCGCGATTCCAAGGGCCTCGTAGACGTCTTTCTCCTCCACCTTCCTGCCGCTGAAGGCGAGAACCTGGTCGAGCAGGGTCTGGCTGTCGCGAAGGCTCCCCTCCGCGGCGGCCGCGATGGCGGCAAGGGCCGTGTCACCGATCTCGACCTCTTCGGCAGCCACGATTTTCTTCAACTGGGCCAGGATCTCCTCGCGGCTCAGGAGCCTGAAATCGAAGCGCTGGCAGCGTGACTGGATGGTGATCGGCACCTTCTTGATTTCCGTGGTGGCGAAGATGAACTTGACGTGCGCCGGCGGCTCCTCGAGGGTCTTCAGCAGGGCATTGAAGGCGGCGGTGGAAAGCATATGCACTTCGTCGATGATGTAGATCTTGAGGCGGGCGGCGGCGGGGGCGTAGCCGGCGTTTTCTCTCAGCTCCCGGACGTTGTCGACGCCCGTGTTGGACGCCCCGTCTATTTCCAGTACGTCGAGGGAGCGCCCCTCCCTGACGTCCTCGCAGAAGTGGCAGGTGCCGCACGGCTCCGGGGTGGGGCCGTGCTCACAGATGAGCGCCTTGGCGAGTATCCTCGCCGTCGTCGTTTTGCCCACCCCGCGTCCGCCGGTGAAGAGGAAGGCGTGGGGAACACGCTCCTGCCGGATGGCGTTCTGGAGCGTGCGCGTAACGTGGTCCTGCCCGACGACCTCCTCAAATGTCCGGGGACGCCATTTCAGGGCCAGAACCTGGTAGGACATCTGTCACAACCTCTCGTTTCTACAGCGTAAAATAGACTTGGCCGCGCACTTCTCCTTGACCGCCCCGAACCCGACTGTACCGTCCGGAAACCGGCTCCGGCCAGGCTGTCCTGCGGCACCCGGGAGAGCCCGCTTACCGCTGCTTCCTTCCGGACCTGACGGGGTTCACAGGTTCCCGCCGCGCAGGACCCGGCCTTCAGCACCGGTCCCGTCGGCCATCGCCGGGCGGAAACGGCCTCGAAAGAAGAATTCGGCCCCGCTGGAGCGGATCTCGGGTGACAGGGAACCGCTACCTCCCCGCTTAGCGCGGCCAAGCAAATACCAGTACAAAATGGCGGAGAGAGTGGGATTCGAACCCACGAGGGCCTTACGACCCTACACGCTCTCCAGGCGTGCTCCTTCAACCGGACTCGGACATCTCTCCGCTTCCGCCCAATTTATTAAGAATAAGACCATGCCTGCATCAGCGCAAGCTTTATTGCTCTTTCCCAAGTGCTTTCCCGGTCGAAGCACGTGGCGGAGAGGGTGGGATTCGAACCCACGAGGGCATCACTGCCCTACCGCTTTTCGAGAGCGGCGCCTTCGGCCAGCTCGGCAACCTCTCCTTGTTGCCTTGACTCCGGACCTTCGAAACAAGGGTGAGATTCTACCATAAGTGGGTTTCTTTGGGTGTTCAGCGGGGGGAGGAAGCGCGGCGCTCGCGGAAGAACCGCTGCATGATTTCGCGGCACTGCTCCTCGAGCACCCCGTCCCGCACCTCGATCCGGTGGTTGAGCCTCTCATCCTCCGGGATCCGGTAGAGGCTGCCGGCGGCGCCGCTCTTGGGATCGGCGGCGCCGTAGACGAGCCTCTTGATGCGCGCCCAGACAGCCGCCCCGGCGCACATGCAGCAGGGCTCGACGGTGACGTAGAGGGTTGTTCCACAGAGGCGCTCGTTGCCCGAGGATACCGCCGCGCGCCTGAGTGCCAGGATCTCGGCATGGGCCGTCGGGTCGCTCCCGGTGACCGTCAGGTTGTGGCCCCGGGCGAGGACCGTTCCGTCGCCGCCCACGAGCACCGCCCCCACCGGCACCTCCCCCTTGCGGAAGGCCTCGCCGGCCTCTTCCAGGGCCAGGTGCATGTAGGTTTCGTCGCTTGTGCTCATGCTCCAAAAACAAGGGACTGACCCCATGTTCTGTACGAACGGGGACAGTCCCTCTTTGTTCTCTCCGTAGAACGTGGCGCGCCCTTCAGGATTCGAACCTGCGACCTACGGATTCGGAGTCCGTCGCTCTATCCAGCTGAGCTAAGGGCGCTTCTTTTTATTTCAATGAGTTAGAGCTTACCCCGAAAGCTGTCAATCGTTCTGGTGCCTGTCTGGTGCCTATTGAGTCCGATTTCTGGGCCAGCGTCTCCACCGCCTGACGCTTGTGGGCAGCGCTCAGGTGAGTGTACCGCATCGTCATCTTGATGTCCTTGTGTCCCATCAGCTCCTGCACCGTTCTCAGGTCCACCCCGTTCATGACCAACCGGCTCGCAAAGGTGTGGCGCAGGTCATGGAACCGGAAGGAATCGGAGATTCCAGCCCTCTCACGGGTTCTCAGGAAGGCCGTCCTGATAGAACCAAAGGGCCTGCCCTGCCGATCGGGGAACACGAATATAGCAGTTGAGTTCATTGATTTCAACTCCTTGAGCGCCTTGTAGACCAGCCTGTTCATATCAATATACCGCAGGTCTTTGTTCTTGGTCTTCGGCAGACAGATCAGGCGCTTAGCCAAGCTGACGTTCTCCCATCGCAGACTGAGGATCTCCCTCAACCGCATGCCCGTGTTCAGGGCTAG
>JAUWCW010000033.1 GCA_030609125.1 Candidatus Rokuibacteriota bacterium | reverse complement strand
GCAAACAGTGCCAGGTAAACATCCCGGCGGCAACGACGATACTTCACAGCTCAACAAGGCTGTGAAAGAGAAGATAGTTGAACCTGCGGACAAGGCCGAAACCGGCCGCGACGAGCACCGGGACAAATACCGCTTTGAATCTGGCTTCCGCGTTCAGAATGTGATTTCGAGGTAGCAGGAAGTCGCGTTATTCGCCTCCGGACGGCTCCTCCGGCTTTCGAAGAACGAAGAAGGCGTAACTGAACCAGCTCGAGAACCGCTGGAACACCGATATCTCGTTGCGGGCCTCGGCCAGCACGTCCTTGGCCTCGGGTATCCCTTTCCACTCCCCCTCGAGCTGGGCGATACGCTCCGCCATGGGATCGTAATAGAGTTCCGTCCAGGATGAAGCCGGCAGGGTGAAGTGGCCGACCCTTTCGTAGCCGATCTGCTCTACGATCTCGAGTTTTCTTTCCACGGTGTCGATCTCCGGGTAGTCCTTCCAGAAGTCGAGGACCTCCCGGGGAGGATCCGGTCTAAGCCACACCGCCTCGCTCACCGCTACGTACCCGCCGGGTTTGACGTACTCCTTCACCTTTCTCAGTCCTTTTTCAAATCCGAGAAAGTAGATTGCACCCTCGGACCAGACGATGTCGAAACTCGACGGCTCGAACTCCATGTCGTTCATGTCCATCAGGACCGTCTCGAGACGGTCGGCGAGCCCGGCCTGCTCGGCCGCCTCTCTGACTCGCTCCATCATCCGCGGCAGCAGGTCGAGGGCCGTCACCCTGCCCCGGGACAGCCTGAGGAGCTCGATGGTCTGTCTCCCCGGACCGCATCCGATGTCCAGGATTATTGGCGCGGACGGAAGGGCCGTCATCATCTCGAAGGCCCTCCGGGTCGAGGCATCATCCCCCGGCCCGGCCCGCGGCAGAGAGCCGTAGAGTTCGATGAAGT
This sequence comes from Candidatus Rokuibacteriota bacterium, assembly GCA_030609125.1. Lineage (GTDB taxonomy): Bacteria > JAUVQV01 > JAUVQV01 > JAUVQV01 > JAUVQV01 > JAUWCW01. The sequence goes on along the minus strand of JAUWCW010000033.1, from coordinate 10,336 downwards.
AATCCATACGATTTCCGGTGCTTTACCGTTGCAGAGGTATGTGAAGTCCACGATGCCTTCCGGCGTCGTTGTGAAGCCAACCACCCCGTCGGCGTACGTATTCGTGATCACATGACCTGAAGGTGCGGTGACTCACTTCAGCCTCCGGTCCCTGTCATAGGCGTAAGCGTAGCTTCCGGAGACAGGAGACGGTGTTTGAAGGGCAGTCAGAGAGTCTCCCAGTAGGACGCCGGCATGTCCTGGGCCAGCTTGAGTGCCCCGAGAGACCCGGCGAAAAGCGGATCGTCGACGCAGGTCACCTTGCAGGATCCGTACTCCTTGAGGGCCTCCTGGAGGACGCCGTCGATCCCCCGGATAAGGCTCCCCCCTCCGGCGAGAATGATGTTCTTCTTCACCTTTGCCTGGAACTCGGGGTCGAAGCCTGCAATCAGCTCCGCTGTTGTCTCGATCAGGGCCGGCAGAATGCTTTCGCATGCGCGGCGCATCTCGTCCTTGATGTCATGCATGACGGGCTTTCCGTCCACGGGGATCTCGACCTTGATCTCATCGTCGATGTCGCCGACGAAGCTGTACTGTTCCTTGAACTGGCGGACCATGTTGATGTTGAACGTGGCGTTGGGATACTTCTCACTGAGGTTGCTGAAGAGCTGCTCGTCGATGTGGTCCCCGGCGTTGAGGTTGGTCCTCTGGTCGTCCTCCCCCGGGATGGCGCCGTGCATGATGCAGAAATCGGTGGTGCCGGCGCCGATATCGATGACCATGGCGTTTTTCAGCTGTCCCATCCCGTAGGCGACGGCGAAGGGCTCGGAGACCACCATGAGTGAGTGAACGTACTCGGACACCGCCTTGCGTATGGCCAGCTTGTTGATGTTCAGGGACTCGGCGGGCACACCTACCACCGCGTGGATCCGGGCGTCCGAGTCCTTCGAGACCAGCTCCACCAGGTGCCTGATGATGGCCTTGACGGCTTCCTCACTGCGCTCGATCCCCTCCCTGATGATACCTCTCTCGAGGGGTCGGCAGATTTGGAGGGAGAGCCTGTTCTCCAGTGCCTCGTCGCCGAAGAGGACCTCTTTTCCCACCACCTGGGCGGCGACGAAATCCTTCGGCCAGCCGACGTAGCTGGTGATCCACCTCTTTTCGCCGTTGTCGGCGGCGGTTGAGCTCCGTGAGGTTCCGAGGTCGATGCCGATGTGAAGCTTCTTATCTGCTTGCGCCATACAGGGCTTCTCCTTTGTTTCTTCCCAGATAATCCAGAATGCCGGTCTCGAGATAGCGGGCGATGTTCTCCCTGTGACTCTCTGTGTTGAGCTTCTTCTCCTCTTCCACGTTGCTGAGGCATGAGAGTTCGACCAGGACGGACGGTACGTCGACGCCGAGAAGGACCACGAAAGGGGCCTGCTTGGTACCGTAATCGAAGATGTCGCTGCCGTGCTTCCTGCTGCTGTTGTAGAGGCTGCTCTGGATGGAAACAGCAAGCTCCCGTGATTCCACAAGCCTGAGCTCGTCGTTGAGTTTCTCCACCATTTCCTTGAAATTGTTGAGGCCGATCTCCGAACCGGCGTTCTCCTTTTCCGCCAGGCGTGATGTCTTGACGTCGTCAGACGGCCCGAAGTAGAAGGTTTCGATGATGTTGATGGGCTTCTGCGGCAGGTAGTTGAGATGAATCGATATGAAGATGTCCGCCTGGTGGCGCTGCGCCAGTTCCACCCTTTCTTTCAAGGGCACCTGCACATCCTCGTCACGCGTCAGGACGACGCGGTAATCGTCATAAACCTCCAGCTTCGACTTGAGCCTTCTGGCGATATCGAGAACGAGGTCTTTCTCCATCGTTCCCCGGGTGCCGATGGCGCCGGAGTCCCGGCCGCCGTGGCCGGGGTCGATCATGATGGTTTTCACGCCCATGCCGAGAAGCCGCCAAAGCGGAACCTCCTGGTTTTCGGTCAGGGCCTGGAAGACTTCACCGGAGAGGGCCCCTGCGGGACCCCGCAGATCCGGCACGCCGACGGGCTGCCGGTAGAGAAGGCCCGCCCTGATCTGACTCTCCGGGAACCACTGGTGCGACGGGAAACTGCCGTGAATAAGGACCATGACCACCGCCGTGCAGAGCGAGAGCAGGAGTTTCCTCGAGAGCGTGAAACCTGTCCCCCACCGGGGCGCTGCCCTCCTGCCGAGGACGCGCAGATTGTCCTCGAAGACTCCCCTGAGAATGTTGCTCTTCATTCTCAGGTTCCTGCGCTCGATGAGAACCGAAATCATCGGCACCAATTCCGCCCTCTCCTTCCCTCCTCAGCCGGGAATCTTCTGTCCGGACGGCGTCTCACTCCTCCGTCGGCACTTATAATGCTTTCTTTATGGTGGTCTGTCAAGTTAGCGGAATGATTAAAGAGTACAACGCAATTTACAAGGGCGCCCGTTGTGTTTTGTTCATAAGTCACTTTAAGTATTGCCGGGAAGTGGCCGTCCGGATCGAGGGTCTTTTCAGGTGCCATAGACTATCAATAGTGCACCGACAGGAGAGGGTCGGTGACGAACCTCACCGTTGAGAAAGCAGGTGTTTCCGGGTGGGAGCGAGGAGTCAGCTACCGGCCCCGGCGCTTGCGCCCCGGGCCACTTCGTGCCGGAGTTTCTGTGCCACCTCGTAGACCGTCTCCGCCAAGCCGGGATGAGCGAAAACCATGCCGGCCATGTCGGTGACCGTCGCGCCGGAGTGTATGTGGGTGGAGAGGATGTGTATCATGTCCGAGGCGTGATTGCCGACAATGGTGCCGCCGACGATCCGGCCGTCCCCGGGGTCGGCCACGATCTTGACGAAGCCCTCGGTGGACCGGTCTATCCGGGCCTTGATGTTGTCCATCCAGGGCACGATGGCCGAAACGCAGCCCACCCCCCTCTTCGCGGCCTCCGTCTCGTTCAGCCCGACCGTCGCTATTTCGGGTGTGGTGAAGATCGACCAGGGCACCGCGTGATACGGCACCGCCCGTGCCGCGCTTCCCGAGGCACGGCGGGCGGCCTGCACCCCCTGAAACGTGGCCAGGTGGGCGAGGAGCATCTTTCCCGTCACGTCCCCCACGGCGAATATGTCCGGGCAGCTGGTCCGGAGGTCATCGTCAACCGGGACTTCTCCCCCGGGACCTCTCTCGATTCCAGCCGTTTCCAGGCCGATGTCGTCGCTCAGAAGCCGACGCCCTATGCCGACAAGGACCTTTTCCGCTTCCAGGGTCTCGCCCGACCTGAGGCGCACCGTCGCCATGCCGCCCGCTTTCGGCTCGACTCCGTCGACGGTGTCTCCGACCACGAAATCCACGCCCATTTTTCGATAGACGCCGGTAAAGAGATCGTGTACCTCCTGGTCCTCCCCGGGGAAGAGGCGGTCCATGGCTTCCACGACAGTCACCTTCGTCCCCGCCCGATTGAAGATGAAAGCGAATTCGGAGCCCACCGCCCCGCTGCCGATAATGACCAGGGAGGCGGGAGGGCGCTGCAGGCTCAGGGCTTCGGTGCTGGTGAGGACCTGTTCACCGTCGATAGAGAAGGCCGGGATCCTGGCCGGGGAGGATCCGGTTGCGATGATGATCTTTTTCGCTTCCAGCCGCGTTGTCCCGCCTTCGGGCCCGGTGACTTCCACGCAGTGCTCTCCGCAGAGCCGACCATGTCCGGCAAGCAGTTCCACCCCCGCTTCCCGACAGCTCCTGCCTATGGAAGAGGAGAGCCCTCTCACCAGGGCGTCCTTGTGCTTTATCATTTTCAGCCACGTTCTGCCGGCGTCATCCGTGCCTGGAGCGGACTGCTCCAGCCGGGAGAGGAGGAACTTGGTCGGTATGCATCCGCGGTTCGTGCAGGTTCCTCCCAGTGCCCCCTTCTCGATCAGCACCACGTCCCTTGTTCCGTGCCGGGCAGCGGTGAGGGCCGCCATATTCCCTCCCGGTCCGCCGCCTATGACTATGAGATTCTTCACACGTTTTCCCCCGTTATCCGACGATGCCGCAGATTATACCGAAGTATTGCATAAATGGCCTGCGACTGCGTTGGGGGTGTTTCCGGATATCACCCAAGGTGTGGTCAAGGCGGGACGAATTCGCTACAATTGCGCTACCGCGGAGACCGAGAAGGCATGGAAAAGCAGGTCCGGTCCGGAACGCACGTCTGTCCGTGGTGGTTCGCGTACTCGTTCGACAACGTCCTCCGCCGACTCCTGCACTCACCCTCCGCCCTTCTCGGGGAATACCTGCGGAGCGGAGTGACATGCATCGACGTCGGCTGCGGCATGGGTCACTTCTCCATCGGCATGGCCCGGATCGTGGGGCCGCGCGGCCGGGTCCACGCGCTCGACATACAGGAGAAGATGCTTGACGTCATGATGAAACGGGCTGCCCGTGCGGGTGTCGCCGACAGGATCGTGCCCCATCTCAGCCGGGAGGACTCCCTTGGGCTTGACGATCTCGAGGCCGACTTCGCCCTCCTCTTCTGGATGGCCCACGAGGTGACTGACCCTCCAAGGCTTTTCCGGGAGGTGCGCTCGCTTCTGCGGAAAGGTTCCCGTCTGCTTTACGCCGAGCCCTCTTTCCACGTGAGCCGGGCTCTCTTTTCCGACATCGTCGCCGGCGCCGAGGAGTCGGGTTTCGCTCAGGCCCTCTCCCCGCCGATTCGCCTCAGCCGCGCCGCGCTGTTCACGCGACTCTGACTCTATTCATGCTCCCTGCAATATTCTTCTCCTCCCTGGCGGCGCTGAGCTTCGAGATTCTTCTCCTGCGGATCTTCTCGATCGCCCTCTGGTACCACTTCGCCTTCATGGTGGTGAGTATTGCCATGCTGGGCCTTGCCGCCAGCGGAAGCTTCTGCGCCTTGTTCAGATCCTGGCGGGGGCGGGCGCTGCCCCTTCGGCCCTGGTATTTTATTTTTCTCGGCGGCAGTATGGCCCTTTCCTATCTCGCCATTCTTCAGGTGCCCTTCGACCCCGTGCGCATCTCCTGGGACAGGCTGCAGATCCTCTACGTTTCGCTCTACTACCTGCTGCTCGCCCTCCCCTTCTTCATCGCCGGCTGCATCCTGGTCTCGGCTTTCTCCCTCCGCCCAGATCAGTCCGGAAGATTATACGGCGCCGATCTCACCGGCGCCGCGGCGGGGACTGTCATCGTTCTGCTCCTGCAGTCATGGATGAGTCCAGGCCAGGCCGTGATGGTGAGCTCCGCCCTGGCCATCTGCGGTTCGGTCTTCCTCGGCGGGGTTCGCCTGAGAATTCTTTCGTCCGCCGCCGTCGCTGTGTGCCTCGTCATCTCCCTCGTCAACCCCCCTGTCATCAGGGTCGTCCCCTCGCCGTACAAGCCCCTCCCCCTTCTGCTCGGGATGGAAGGCGCGGAGATCCTGGCTGAGCTCGACAGCGGATACGGGCAGGTGCATCTGTTCGCGAGCCCCGGCGTCAGACACGCCCCCGGCCTGAGCCTTAGCTTCCGGGGGGCACTGCCCGGGCAGGCTGGCATCGCCGTCGACGGTGCGGCGGTGAGCACCGTCACCCTTGCTGACCCGAGCGCATCCTTTGACTATCTCGACTACCTGCCGTCGTCCCTCGCTTTTGCCATGAAGGCGGGAGGTGATGTGCTGCTCCTGGACCCGAGGGGGGGGCATCGGGCTTTGCTGGCCGAGCGCTATCGTGCCGCCCGAGTCGACTGCACCGCTTCCAACCCCGGCGTCCACCGCCTTCTGCTGACAAAGGGGATGCTCGATGGATCCCCGTGCTCCGGCCCCGTCATCCCCGGGTTCGGGCGCAACATCCTCCGGGGGCGTGCGGATGTTTATGATCTTATCGATCTTGACCTCACCGGCACCCTGCCGTACTCGGCGGCAGGAGGAGGCGAGGACTACCGCCTGACAGTGGAGGCGTTCACGTCGTACCTGGACGGGCTCGCCGAGGAAGGGATCCTGAGCATCAGCATCTATATCACTCCGCCGTACCGGTCGGAGCTGAGACTTTTCACCACGCTCCTCGGCTCCCTTTCCCGGGCGGGTGTCGAGGATCCGGGCGGCAGTGTCCTCGCCCTGAGAAGCCTCGAGCTCCTTTGTTTTCTGGTTAAGAAGGAGCCTTTTGCCGATCAGGAAATAGCGGCGATGAAGGATTTCTCCAGCCGGCTCTGGTTTGATCCGGTCTTCTACCGGGGACTTGACCCGGCATCGGCGGAAATCAATATCCGCTCCCGGGGAGGAAACCTTGCCCGGGCTTTCTCCACTCTCGCCGATCCGGCGACGGCCCCCGGCTTTGTCCGGGATTACGCCTTCGACATAGCCCCCACCACTGACGACCGGCCCTTCTTTCATGAAAGTCTCCGACTTTCGACCCTGCGAAGGGTGTACTCACTGGTCGAGGGGAAGTGGGATTTTTTTGTGATCGAGGGTTACCTTGTTCAGCTGATTCTCGTGCAGGTTGTGCTCCTGGGACTGGTTTTTGTTCTTCTCCCCGTCCTCTTTGCCCGGAGAAAGTCCCGCTTGCGCGCATCCGAGGCGACCTATTTCGGTTTCCTGGGAGCGGGCTTCATGCTTGTCGAAGTGGGCGCCATGCACTACCTCATACTGCCCCTGGAGCATCCCGTCACGGCCGTTTGCACCGCCATCTTCACCCTTCTCGTCTCTTCCGGCGCCGGAAGCTACCTCTCCCGCGATGTCCCTCCGGGGAAACTGTGGAAAGCCGCACTCGCCGCGGGTCTGCTCTGTCTCGCCTATGCCGTTGTGGGCCGCCCGGCCGCGGAGCTTCTCTCGGGGCTTACCGTTCCTGTCAGAGTGGCATGGGTCTTCGCCGTTCTTTCTCCGGCAGGTCTTGTGATGGGGATGCTCTTTCCGGGCGGGATAAGGCACCTGGGACTGCGGGGCCAAGGCCTCATCCCCCTGGCGTGGGCGGTGAACGGTTTCTTTTCCGTCGTGGCCCCGGTTCTGGCAATCATGATCGCCACGGCGGCGGGCTTCAGGGTGGTTTTTCTTCTCGGCGCTCTCAGCTACCTCGGAGCATCGCTGGCCGGAAAGGGCTTCTGCGCCTCCCCGACCATGGGAACGAAACGGACACTGTCCATTTGATCCACCAGGACCTTCTCCTCGGTTTTCCTCAGGAGCGTGAGGGTCTGGACGTACGTCGTCGAGCCCAGGGGAAGTATGAGCCGCCCCCCGGTCTTGAGCTGCTCGACAAGCGGCGGCGGAACATGGTTGGCCGCGGCCGTGACAATGATGGCGTCGAAGGGGCCCGCCCGGGGCCACCCGTAGTAGCCGTCGCCCGTTCTGGTCGCCACGGCGTCGTAGCCTGCCGCCTTGAGGTTTGCCGCCGCGCCGGCAGCGAGTTCGGGAATGATTTCCACCGAGTAGACCTCGGCGACGATTTCCGCCAGGACCGCCGCCTGGTAGCCGGAACCGGTGCCTATCTCCAGCACCCGGTCATCACCGTCGAGCTGCAGCGCGTCGGTCATGAGGGCCACCACGTAGGGCTGGGATATGGTCTGCCCCAGGCCGATCGGCAGGGGGCTGTCCTGGTAGGCCCGGGAGCGGAGCCTTTCGGGGACGAAGAGGTGCCGTGGAACAGCGCGCATGGCCTTGAGCACGTTCTCCGCGCGGACGCCGCGCCTCTCGATGTCCCCGGCCACCATGGCCTCCCGCCGGGAGGAATAATCGCCCTCTCCCGCCCGGGCCGGGCTGCCCTGCGCGGCGACAACGAACCATGCCGCCAAGGCCGCCGCGGTGATCGTGCCAAGTCTCTTTTTGCGCTGGATGGTCACTCTTTTCTCATCTCCCCCCCTCCCGGGAGGGAGCCCTCACCCATTCCTCTCTCTTCGTACACGAGCCGGGGAGCCCTGTCAAGAAAAGCCTGTCACGTTGACAGGGGGGCGGCCAAACCGGGAGAATGAAGCGAAACGGGATGAAAGAGAGGTTTAGTACAGAGTGCTCCACGGAAACCTGAACGGGCTGAAACCAGCTGATCTTCGCCGCCTGGAGCGTCTTTCCCGAAGAAAAGTTCCCGCCAGGGAGATCATTTCGGCAGAAGCCGCCCGCACCCTCACCTCCATCTCGGCCGACCTGAACCGCCAGGTGGGTGTGTTTGTAGAACGCAGCGGCCGCCTTTCGCACGTCGTGGTCGGCACAGCACGGGGACTGTTTCTCCCGGAGCTGAAAGAGTACCCTCTCGGCAACAGAATGCTCCGGGGGGTGCGCCTGGTGCACACCCATCTCAAGGGAGAACCTTTGAGCAGGGACGACCTCACCGACCTTGCCCTGCTGCGCCTCGACCTTCTCGCCGCCATAGGAGTCGACCGTGACGGACTTCCGGGGATGATACACCTCGGATCACTCAAACCCGGGACCAGGGAGGGAGACGTCACCGAGGTCCACCCTCCCGTCGACTTTCACCGCCTCGACTTTGACGCCGCCGCCTTCATCTCCGCCCTGGAGGAGGAAATGGGCAGGGCCGCCGCGGCCGTCATGAAAACTCACCATGCCGCCGAACGCGCCACCCTCGTCTCCGTCAGCACGGGACCGCGGTACGCCCAGGAGGATTCCATGGATGAGCTGAAAGAGCTCGCCGCCTCCGGCGACCTCGCTGTTGCGGACACCATTATGCAGCGGCCTTCGCGCATCGACCCCAGACACCTTCTCGGCCGCGGGAAGCTCGAAGAGCTCGTCATACGCTCCATGCAGCTTGGGGCCACCGTCATCGTCTTCGATCAGGACCTCACCCCCGGCCAGGGAAAGAGGATAGCCGAAGCCACGGAGCTGAAGGTCATCGACCGGAGCCAGCTGATCCTGGACATTTTCGCCAGGCGTGCGCACAGCAGGGAGGGCAAGGTGCAGGTCGAGCTCGCGCAGCTCAAGTACCGGCTTCCCCGCCTCACCGGCAGGGGGACCGCCATGTCGAGGCTCATGGGAGGCATCGGCGGCCGGGGGCCGGGAGAGATGAAGCTTGAAATCGACCGCAGGCGTGTGCGTGAGAGAATCGCCGTCCTCGAAAAACAGCTCAAGGCCATCTCCCGGTCGCGCCGGCAGCGCAAGGCGCGACGCTCCCGGGCGGGAATTCCCATCGTCTCCATTGTGGGCTACACCAACGCCGGCAAGTCCACCCTCCTCAACGCCCTCACCTCAAGCGCGACGCTGACGGAATCCAGGATGTTCGCCACGCTGGATACCTCGAGCAGGCGCCTGCGCTTTCCCAGGGAGCGGGACGTAATCATCACCGACACCGTCGGCTTCATCCGCGATCTTCCGAAAGACCTCTTCAACGCCTTCAAGGCGACGCTGGAGGAGATGGAGGACGCGGACCTTCTCCTTCACGCCGTCGACGCGGCGAACCCACGCTTCGAGCAGCACATCGCTTCGGTGAACAGCCTTCTCGAAAAACTGGGCCTGGACGGAAAGCGGCGGCTCCTCGTTTTCAACAAGACCGACCTGCTGCCCCGCGGTCTGAGCACGACACTCTGCCGGAGGTTCAACGCCGTCCCTGTCTGCGCCCTCGATGCGGCCACGTTCACACCTCTTCTGGGGGCGATAGAGGAGATTCTCTGGCCCCGGCGTCAATCCTTAGACCCCTCGTAACGCTCTCGCGCCCTGCGGTAAGCTTCCTCCAGTTCACGCAGCGCCCTGTCGAGTTTTTCCGCGGCCTCCTTTTTCATCTCCCCGCCGGCGGCCTTGAACTCCTCCAGTTTCTCTCTTGCCGCCTCTTCCTTCTCCTTCAGCGCTTGCAGCGCCCGATCCGCCTCTTCCCGGCCGCGCTCCTGTGCGGCGGCGGCCCTCTCACCGAGACGATCGATGTCTTCCGCGAGAGCGCCCATGCGCTCATTAAAGCTCTGCGCCAGGTCGTCCCCGGTCTGGATCAGATAGCCTTTCGTCGCCTCGTAGGCTTCCCCGATCTCACGCCTCACGTCTTCGCTCTTTATCTTTTCTCTCTCTCCGTCACTTCCCCTGCTCCCGTCTCCCTCTCCGCAGGATAGTAAAAGACCTCCCAGCGACAGAATGAACGCCGCCAGCAGAAAGGACCGCGATCTTTTTCTTTCCATGGTATTTCCTCCCTCTGTATCCTTCTTTCTTGACTGGCAACGGTCTGTCGAGTACAAGAATACCATGCCGCACGAGGAACTGAAGCCCCTCCACGGACCGAGGGCCATAAGAAAAGCCGTCCACAGGCTGGCGGCGGCAATAGACGACGACGCCGACGGGGAACCGCTTACCGTAATCGGCGTCCTCAAGGGCTCCTTTGTCTTTCTGGCAGATCTCGTCCGCGCCCTCAACACTCGATCCACGGTGGACTTCGTCACGGTTTCGAGCTACGGAGCGGGGCTTTCTCCCGGGGCGCTCCGGCTGGTGAAAGACTGCG
>JAUWCW010000227.1 GCA_030609125.1 Candidatus Rokuibacteriota bacterium | reverse complement strand
GATAGCTCCCTCGAAGCCGGAGGAGACAGAGCGGAAGATCTTCACCTCCGCCCTCGGGCTGGACGAGGCCTCCGCGCCAAAGGGCGACAACCCGTACTTCTGGCTCGACCCCCTGCTGGCCGGTGAAGCCGTCGACCGTATGGCCGCGGCGCTGGGGAGTATTCTTCCCGGCGAAAGGCAAGCCCTGGAAGGCCGCCGGCGCCTGCTCAGGGAGCGGCTCTCCGAACTCGACAACGAGATCAGGGAGCGCCTCGCCGGTGTCCGGGACCGGAGGCTCGCGGCCTTCACCGAGGCAGGGGCCTACTTCGCCCGTCGGTACAAACTGGTGGAGATTCCCCTCACGGGAGTGAGACCAGGTGGAGGGCCGGGCCGGCAGTCCCTGAAGGGGACAGTGGCCCGGATCCGCTCCCTCGGGGTCAGGGCTGTTTTCACCGACCCGCTCTTCCCGCGAAGGCCGGCCGAGTCGGCGGCCGAAAAGGCCGGCGTCCGCCTTCTCACCCTGGAGCCGTTCGGCACCGACAAACACCCCGGCTACATGGACATGATGCGCCACAACCTCTCCGTCATCGAGCAGGGTCTCCGTTGACGCAAGAAAGATCTTGCAGACAATCTCCAATGGAAGTAAGATGATTGACGTCTATCATGTCTGACGATCGCAAATACAAACAGCGCGGATACCAGAGCTATGACGATGAGCCCCGGGGGCGTGCGCCCGTGGACACCGGGATGCCCCGTTCCCGCGTCATCACGACCTACAAGGAGGCGGTCCGCTGCGACCAGTGCGGCGCCGACCTCTCCACCGAGTACGATATCGCCTCTGTGAGCGCCTGCCCCAAGTGTAAGGCCCCCCTCCACACCTGCCGCAACTGCCTCCACTTCGACCCCTCGGCCCGATTCCAGTGCTCCCAGCCCATCAAGGAGCGGGTGGCCAGGAAAGATGAGGCCAACGAGTGCAGCCATTTCACCATCCGCACCATCAGCGTAAAAGACATCGGACCCAGCGCCTCGAGCGCCCCCACACGCCCCGATGACGCCCGAAAGGCCCTGGAAGACCTCTTCAAGAAGTAGGACAGAGAGTCCTGCGGCAAGGGAGTAACCATGAAGGGGGAAATTCAGGGAGGGCATCATCGCACTTCTCAAGGAGGCGCTGCCGTCGGCGCCGGAGCGGAACTTCAGCGGCGGGCCTCTTTCAGAAAGGAAACGAAGTCGTCCGCCCAGAAAGGCGCCCCGTCAGCGTGCAGGTGGGCGTAGGTGGCAAGACAGTTGCGGACCACCATCCCGTCGTATCCCTCTTTCGAGCCGCTTCCGCGAAGTGTCCGGTAGGCAAACCGCACGCCGCTGTCCAGGTTGGTGATGCGGGAGTGGTGAAACTCGTGACCCCTGAGTTTCCGCCCCTTCTGCGGCCAGGGGCCCTCCCCCGCCTCTTCGAGAAGGACGTAGCCGTGTCCCGCCGGCCGCTCCGACATCTCCACGTCGCAGGGAAGGACCCCCGCCATCGACCGTGAGCGGCCTTTCCAGCGCAGGGTGCGGGCGAGGTACATCAGCCCGCCGCACTCGGCCCAGACGGGGAGGCCGCCCTCGACAGCGCCTCTCAGCTCGGCCCGGAGACCGCTGTTGGCTTCGAGCTCGTCCATGAAGAATTCCGGGAACCCTCCGCCGATGTAGAGACCGTCAACCTCCGGCAAGGCTGCGTCGCGCAGGGGGCTGAAAGTGACCAGCTCCGCCCCGGCCGCCTGCAAAGCCTCCAGGTTCTCCGGATAGTAGAAGTTGAAGGCCTCGTCGGTGGCGACACCGACCCTCACCGCCCCGGAGCCGGCAGGAGACCGGACGGGCGGCGGGCCGCCTTCGAAGACCGGCGCCCCTGAGGCGATCTCCATGATCGCGTCGAGATCAAGTTTGCCGCCGACTTCCCTGCCCAGCGCCTCCAAACGGGACGAAAGGGAGGGATCTTCCCTGAGGGGAGTCAGCCCCAGGTGGCGCTCGGCTATCTCCATCTCGCGGCGGAAGGGGAGCACCCCCAGGACCGGTACGTCACAGAAGCGCTTCAGCGAAGCGCGCATCTTCTCTTCGTGGCGCCGGCTGTTCACTCTGTTCAGGACCACACCGGCGACCTTCACCGCCGGGTCGAATTCTATCTGTCCGAGAAGCAGCGGCGCGATGCCCCGGCTCACGCGGGCGGCGTTCACCACCAGCAGGACCGGGGCGTCGAGGAGCTTCGCCAGGGCGGCGCTGCTGTCGCTCCCCTCCAGATCCAGCCCGTCGTGGAGGCCGTGGTTGCACTCCACGAGAGCGCAGTCCGCTCCCTCGCCGTGCGCGGCGAAGACCTGCCTCATCCTCTCCCTGCCCATCATGAAGAAGTCGAGATTCCGGCACCGCCGCCCCGCCGCCTCCGACAGCCACATGGGATCGATGAAGTCGGGACCTTTCTTGAAGGGCTGAACCGCGAGGCCCCGTGCCCGCAGGGCCGCACAGAGCCCGGTGGTAACGGTGCTCTTGCCCGAACTGCGGTGGGGAGCGGAGATGACGAGGCGTGGAATCGGAGAGGACGATTCTTTCGCCACTACTCGGCGCCTTCGCCCCCCGAAAGAGCCGAGGGCTTCCTGGTCTTGAACGGAAGGGTCTTGTCGCCGGCGTTCCCGGAGGGGAGGTCGGCCTTCCAGTCGGGGAGGCTCTCGTACCAGCTCAACTCCTCGCGCAGGCGGACCACCTCCCCCACGACGACCACCGACGGCGGGTTTATCCTCTCTTTCACCGCCAGTTCGGCGATGTTCTCGACGGTGCCCACGATCGTCCTCTGCTGGGGACGGGTCCCCCAGCGGATTATCGCCACCGGTGTTTCGGGGCGGCGGCCGCTGCGGAGGAGGGCCTCGACGATGTTGGGCAGGTTGGTGACGCCCATCATGTAGACGATGGTGTCCGTGTTCGGCGCCAGGACCTCCTCTGAGTCCCTGTCGGCCCGGCGGTGACCCGTCACGATGGAGACCGACGAGGAGTAGTCACGGTGCGTCACCGGGATGCCCGCGTAGGCCGGTGCGGCGATGCTGGAGGTGACTCCGGGGACGATTTCGAAGGGGACGCCGTGGCGGCGAAGGTATTCGGCCTCCTCTCCGCCGCGGCCGAAGACAAAGGGGTCCCCTCCCTTGAGCCTGACCACGGCCCGGTGCCTCCGCGCCTTTTCCAGCAGGAGGCGGTTGATCTGCTCCTGGGGGGTGTAGTGCTGGTGCCCCCTCTTGCCGATGTAGATGCACTCGGCGTCTTCCCTCTTGTAGGCAAGAAACCCCTCGCCGCAGAGATAGTCGTAGAGGATGACATCGGCCTTGCGGATGAGCTCCACGGCCCGCAGGGTGAGCAGGCCCGGGTCTCCCGGACCGGCCCCCACGATAAAGACCCGCCCGACACTCACGGTCTTCCTCCTTTGCCGGCCTCGCGGATGTGACGGCGTATCAGCGCCGCGGCGGCGGGACGTCCCTTTTTTCTCAGTGTTTCCAGCAGGTCCTCATCGAGTATCTTTTTCCAGGCCGCCGCCCTGCGGCGGTGCCCCGGAACGGTCTTCATCATCTCCTCGCGGTGGGCCCCGAGCAGATCCACCATCACGGCGTGGTCCCGCCCGTAGCGGGACTCAAGTTCCTCCCTTACCGCCCTGGCGACGGCGGGGCTCTTCCCCGCGGTCGAAACGGCAATCGAGAGGTCTCCCCGGCGGCAGACGGCGGGAACGATGAAGGTGGACCGGCCGGGGTCGTCGACGATGTTCACCGGCATACCGCGCCGGCGGCTCTCACGGGAGAGTGTCCGGTTGACCGCCGCGTCGTCGGTGGCCCCGAAGACGAGGGCGTACCTGCCCATGTCACTGCGCCTGAACTTTCTGGGACGGATGGTCAGGGATTCGCCTTCCAGCCTCAGAAGCGCCGGTACGGGATCCTCACCGACCACGGTAACGCGAGCGCCGCACTCCAGGAGGGAACGGGCCTTCCTCGCGGCCACTGCCCCCGCACCCACCACGAGACACTTTCTGCCCTCGAGATTCATATAGAGCGGATAATAATTCATAGTTGCAGCTATCAGTTATCAGCCGTCAGCTATCAGCTATCAGCCAAGAGCAATGCGGCGGCGGAGCTTTCGTCCCCTCCGCCACACTGATCTCATTTCCGACAGGG
>JAUWCW010000302.1 GCA_030609125.1 Candidatus Rokuibacteriota bacterium | reverse complement strand
GAGACCTGGACGCGCTCGCTGCCGACGGCGGCAAGGTGGGTGAAGACGTCCGCCTTCTCGCTGTTGCCCAGGACGAGGTCCACCTCGGGCATGCCCGCCAGGACGCCCGGCTGGGTCTGAGCGTAGCACCCCACGGCGATGACCGTCGCCTCCGGGTTGCGCCGCCTCGCCTTGCGGATCGTCTGGCGGCAACGGTAGTCGGACTTGCCGGTGACCGTGCAGGTGTTGATGACGTAGACCGACGCGGAATCCCTGAAGGGGAGGACCCGGTAGCCCCGGCGGGTGAACTGCCCCTCAAGGTCGTAGGATTCGAACTGGTTGAGCTTGCACCCGAGGGTGTAGAAGGCCACCGTCTTATCGTCCGTCACGACGCCAGCACCTCCCTGAAATACCGCTCGTACCGGGGAACGATGCGTCCCAGGCTGAACTTCTCCCTGGCGATGCTCTGCCCCCTGAGGGAGAAGGCCTCCCACTGTTCCTTGTCGGTGAGAAGGGCGCTCCCCCTCGCCACCGCCCCGTCGATGTCGCCCGTTGCCACCAGGTGTCCGCAGCCGCCGTCCTCCACCACCTCCGGCAGGCCGCCCACCCGGTAGGCCAGGACGGGGACGCCGCAGGACATGGCCTCCAGCGGCACGAGGCCGAAGGACTCCATCTCCGAGGGGTGCACCAGCAGGTCCGCCTGCGAGAGCCACTCCTGGACCTGCTCCACGAAGGAGCTGAAGTGGACCCTGTCGTCCAGGCCGAGACGGTGGGCGGTCATCTCCGTCCGCTGCCGGGCCGGCCCCTCGCCGACCATGTAGAGGCGGGCGGGGACGCTCTCCAGGATCCCTTTGAAGATCTCCACTACCTCCCAGGGCCGCTTGACGTCCCTGAAGTTCGAGACGTGGATGAGGATCTTCTCCCCCGTCCGGGCCAGCTTGCGTCTGAGCCGGGGGTCGTTCCGGCGGCGGAAGAGACGGGTGTCGATGAAATTGGGAATCACCCGGACCTCGCGCTTCAGGTCGAACTCCCTCACCGACGCCTCGGCGAGATAGCGGGAGACGGCGGTGAGGCCCGAGGAGCGGATCATGCCGTAGCGGGTCACTTCCCGGTAGGAGGGCTCCAGGCCGATCAGCTGGGCGTCCGTTCCGTGCAGGGTGGTGACGATCTTGACCCGGCAGTCGGCCATCTCCTGCCCGAGCAGGGCGGCGATGGAGTGGGGGATGGCGTAGTGCACGTGCACGAGCTCGATATGGGCCTCGCGGATGACGTCGGCGATCTTCGTCGCCAGGGCGAGGGTATAGGGCGGGTACTCGAAAAGGGGGTAGGAGATGACCTGCACCCGGTGGAACCTCAGCCCCGTCACGGGGCGGAGGCGGGCGGGGAGGCCGGTGCTGATGATGTGCACCTCGTGTCCGCGGGCCGCCAGGGCCTGGCCGAGCTCGGTGGCGATGACGCCGCTGCCCCCGAAGGTGGGGTAGCAGACGATGGCCAGGCGGAGCTTTTCGCCGCTTTTGCTCATTCTCTCAGAGAGACTGGGGGTCGCCGCAGAGCAGCGAGAGGGAAGAAAGCGGGAGGGGGGTCGGTGATATCAGACCCTCTCCGTACTCCACGCCCACCAGGCTGCCGTTGTGCCTGTCGCGGGCCTCTATCATGACGAAGGGGTCGGTGACTCCGGGGGGGCGAAAGTTCTTCTTCCCCCGGCCCCCCATCTGCGAACGGTGGGCGCTGAAGGCCCTCTTCTTCATCGCGTACTCCCGCGTGACGTCGACCACCACCGTCGGTTCGAAGTACTGCCGGCAGGGGTAGAAGAGCAGAAGGCGGGCGAACCACGGGTCACCCTCGATGCCGAGCTTGGCCAGGCGGGCGTCGAAGAAGGCGGCCCGCACGATCCGTCCCGCCGCGGCGTGGTCCGGGTGCAGGTCCTGCACGTACGGGGCGAGGACGATCTCCGGACGGTGGCGCCTGATGGCGGCGGCGGCGGCCCGGCGGGCCTCGATGGTCACCTCCAGGGCGGCGTCGGGAAATCCCAGGTTCTCGCGCTCCGCGAGTCCGAGGATCTTCGCGGCCTTCTTCGACTCGGCGAGACGCTTCACCGCCGTCCCCCGCGTCCCCGATTCCCCCCCCGTCAGTTCGACGGCTACTGTCCGGCGGCCGGACCGGGCGGTCTTGCAGAGTGTCCCTCCGACGGAGAGATCGATGTCGTCGGGGTGGGCGCCGAAGGCGAGGAGGCTGCAGCCGTAAACCTCGACAGAGGGGGATTTTTTCTTCATCGTCGGGAGACCTCCGTGTCAGGCAATTATAGTTCCAAAGTGGTGCCGTGTGAAGTCCGCCGGCAGGTCCCGCTCCAGGCAGTCAATGAGCTCCGGGCCGTACTTGTTGAGAAAGTAGCAGGGGGAGAGGACCCGCTCCTGGGGCCTGCCGAGGGGAAAGAGCCGGTTTCGCGACTTCACGAGCTGATTCCGCAGCACCTCAGAACGGCGGCGGAGGGTTGCCACGACTTTCTTCTCCAACTCCTTGAGGGTGAAGTCCACTTTTCCCCCGGTCCTGCGGGCGAGCTCGGCCACCTCCGCCTCCTCCGGGCCGAGGCCGTCGGCGAAGCGCTCCAGGGGCCGGAGGGCGCTTTGCCGGAGCTTTTCCCAGCGGGCAGGATCGGCGAGCCGGTTCTCGCGGCGGATGACGGATCCCAGGACGCCGTCCACGCCGGGCTTCAGTTCCGCCGGGTTGATCTTCTGCCGCCGCAGGATCCTGCGGACCGACGGCTCCACCAGCGAAAGGCCCGGCCTGAGCACGAGGGACGGGGGGACGACACCCGCCCAGGCGTACCCGGGCAGAACCTGCTCGAAGTAGGCCAGCTCCGTGGGACCGCCGACGAAGACGGCGGTGGGGAGAAGGTAGTCCTGCAGAAGGGGACGGAGGTTGACCCCGGCACTGAAATCGCCGGGCCTTTCGTCGAGGCGGCGGCGCAGCTCGAGGTGGGTGTAGACGGTCTCTTCCGCCCGGAAGGAGTCGCGCTCGAAAAAAACCGCCTCGCGCCGTCCTTCGGTGACGAGAAAGAAGGGACAGCGCCGGCGCTTCTTGGCGAGGACCGGCGTGTAGCCGGCGTCACCGAGGCGCTCGCCGGCCCCCTCCAGTTCCGCCGTCAGGCGCAAGGGCTCTTCCAGGACCCGGACCCAGAGGTCGCGGGCGAACTCCTTGTAGCGCCCCTCCAGGGCGTCGAAGACCACCAGGCCCCGCTTGCCGAAAAGACTCAGCATCCCCCGGGCGAACCACTGAGAAAAATTCC
>JAUWCW010000083.1 GCA_030609125.1 Candidatus Rokuibacteriota bacterium | reverse complement strand
CCAAGGCCGCCCTCATCTACGGTCAGATGACGGAGCCTCCCGGAGCGCGCCTCCGGGTGGCCCTCACGGGCCTGACCGTGGCCGAGGCCTTCCGTGACGACGAGGGAACCGACGTTCTTCTGTTCATCGACAACATCTTCCGCTTCACTCAGGCGGGGAGTGAGGTCACGGCCCTTCTCGGCCTCATGCACTCCGCCGTCGGCTACCAGCCGACCCTGGCCACCGAGATGGGCGACCTGCAGGAGCGGATCACCTCCACCAAGAAGGGTTCCGTCACTTCCGTGCAGGCGATCTACGTCCCCGCCGACGACCTGACCGACCCCGCGCCGGCAACAGCCTTTGCCCACCTGGACGCCACCAGCGTTCTCTCCCGGCAGATCGCCGAGCTCGGCATTTACCCCGCCATCGATCCCCTCGACTCCACCTCCCGCATCCTCGATCCCAGGATCATCGGCAAAGAACACTATTCCGTGGCCCGCGAGGTCCAGCTGGTCCTCCAGAAGTACAAGGAGCTGCAGGACATCATCGCCATACTCGGCATGGACGATCTTTCCGAAGAAGACAAGCTCGCCGTGGCCAGGGCCAGAAAGATCCAGCGGTTCCTCTCCCAGCCCTTTCACGTCGCCGAGCAGTTCGTCGGAATCCCGGGCAAGTACGTCAAGCTTGCCGACAGCATCGAGGGCTTCTCGAAGATTCTCGCCGGCGAGTTCGACACCCTCCCGGAACAGGCTTTCTACATGAAGGGCACCATCGAAGAAGTGGTCGAGGCGGCCAAGAAGCTGCAGGAGGAAGACCCCACTACGGCGGCTTCCCAGGAAGGCTAGCGGGAGGAAACCGTGAGCGAAGAAAAAGCCTCTTCCACGCTGAATCTCAAGGTCCTGACCCCGGACGGGCCGGTGCTGGAAGGAGAAGTGTTCGAAGTGACCCTTCCCGGCTCGGAAGGAGAGATGGGTATATTCCCCCAGCACGCAGCCCTGCTGACGAAGATAGTTCCCGGAAGGCTGGCCTACCGCGCGCCCGACGGCGCGGACACGGCGGCTCTCGGCCGCGGTGTGGCGGAGGTTCAGAACAACGAGGTGCGGGTTCTCGTCAACCGGGCGGCGCTCAAGGAAGAGCTTGACGTCTCCGAGCTGGAGGGCCGCAGAAAGAAGATCCTCGAGGAGATAGACCGGGAGACCCATGAGAAGAAGTTGGAGGAGCTCGAGGAGGAGCTTCTTCTCATGGATGTTCAGCTCGAAGTCGCCAGAGGGAATTAGTTTTCTCCGTTTCGTTTTCCCGTCCCCTGCATCCTAGTTAGAATGGATGCCAAATGGCAGTACTGCACAAGACCCGTCTGCCGGCTTCGCTCCGACGTCTCGCGGGACAGGCAGATCTACACCCGCCGTCGACGTGTCATCGGGGACGAGAGGCCGCGGGACCCCATTCTCGAGCACGAGTACCTCGGTGATGACGAAGTCGCGGAAAACGGATCCCCCCTCCCTCCAGGAAGGTATTGCGCCGGACTATGCGAAATAGAGCCCCCGCCGGAAAGAACGCTGCCGAAACCGCGCCGGAAAAAACAGTTGAAAGGGTAGGGGACCTCATCATCGCTCAGCCTGCGCGGGGATACCGCTACGGCCTCGACCCGTTTCTCCTCGCCGCTTTCGTCCGTCCCCGCCTGAGAGAGAATGTCGTCGACCTGGGCACCGGATGCGGGGTCATTGCGCTCCTGCTCGCCCGCAGGTGGAAGACCCTGAAGGTGTGGGGAGTCGAGCTGCAGCCCGAGCTTTTCCATCTCGCCGAGGAGAACATCCGAAGAAACGGCCTTGAGCGCAGATGCTCCGTAATACACGGCGATGCCCGTGACACAGCTGACCTTCTCCCCGCCGTCCGCTTCAGACGCGTCGTCGCCAACCCCCCGTTTCGCCCCGCCGCGGCAGGCCGCGTCTGCCCCGAGCCCCAGCGCGCCCTGGCCCGCCAGGAGATAGCCTTTTCTCTTGACGACCTTGCCGGGACGGCCGCTTCCCTGCTCGATCACGGCGGGATTCTGGATTTCATTCATCTGCCCGAAAGGCTCCCCGAGATCTTCCGCGCCCTCGGCGAGAGGCGCCTGGAGCCGAAAAGGTTGCGCCTGGTTCACTCTTTCGGACGTTCCGCGCCGGAGCTCGCGCTTATTTCGGCTCGCAAAGGGGGAAGGCCGGGCCTGTCGACAGAGCCTCCCCTGATCGTGTTCCGGCGCAAGGGAGAGTACACCCCGGAGGTCAAGGCAGCGTTTCGAACTTCTATCTCCTCATAAACACGGAAGAAACTATTATTGCGCCCCTCCGGTAATTGATATATATTTACCTGGTGCGCAGCTATTCAAGGCGTGAAACGATGGACTGCTATGGTATTGCCTGGATTTAACACCGATTTCAAGTACGGGGGGCTCGTCTATCACGCCCAGACCGAGGACAACGGCGTCGGCAATCCCGTGATTATCACGCTCCTGTACCTGAAGGGCGCCATCCTTGCCTCGAAGAAGACTTCGTATGCCGACCTCATGGGAAAAGGGACCTTCCGGCAGGAGCTGATGGAAATGATGAAGGCGCAGCACCGGGACATCATGAGGGAGGTGCTGGCTGGAAAGTACGAGAGCGCACCGGCGTCAGAGCCGGCCCGGGCGGCGGCAGAAGAGCCGCCACCCTCCGAAGCCGGGGAGGAGATCGCCGTGTCAGGGGACCTTGACAGCGAGATCCTGGCGTATCTCGAGCGCTTCGCCTCTGAAAGGAAACGGGGCCTCTGAAGAGCCCCGGGGAGAAAGGAAAGGAAGACAGCATGCACTGGCTGAAGAAGCGGGACCTGCCCTGGAGCACGCTTCTCGTCATCGTTCTCCTGGCGAGCCTCATCGTCGGCGGCAGCAACTTCAGGGCCGCCACGGGCTCGGAGACGTACGAGAGCCTCAAGATTTTCACGGAGGTTCTCTCTCTCGTGGAATCCAACTATGTCGACGTGGTGGACCCCCAGAAGCTCCTATACGGAGCCATCCGCGGTCTGCTGAAAGAGCTCGACCCCCACACCGTCTTCATGACCGAGGAGATGTTCAGGGAGATGCAGGTCGACACCAAGGGGGAGTTCGGAGGCCTGGGCATCACCATCAGCATGCAAAACGATATTCTCACGGTGATCTCTCCCCTCGAGGACACTCCCGCCTGGCAGGTCGGCATCAAGGCCGGCGACCATATCATCAAGGTCGACGGCGAGTCCACTAAGGACATGACCATCAACGACGCCGTCAAGAAGATGCGCGGGGTTCCCGGGACCTCGGTCGTCATCACCATTGTCCGTAAGAACTTCACCGAGCCGAAGGACTTCACCATTGTCCGTGACATCATCAAGCTCAAGAGCGTCAAGTACCGGATTCTCGACGAAGATATCGGCTACGTCCGGATCACCTCCTTCCAGGAGCGCACCGATGCCGATCTTCGTGCCGCCCTGCAGGATATCTGGTCCGGGGACAAGGGGCTCAAGGGCCTGGTCCTGGACATGAGGAACAACCCCGGGGGCCTCCTTGACCAGGCCGTCAAGGTGTCGGGCGAGTTCCTGGAAAAGGACAAGCTCGTGGTCTACACCAAGGGGAGAAGGCCGAACAACAACACCGAATACACCGTAAGGCGCAGCGGCGCCCGCACAGACTACCCCATGGTGGTTCTCGTGAATCGAGGGTCCGCCTCCGCTTCGGAAATCGTCGCCGGCGCGCTTCAGGACTGGGAAAGGGCGATCATCCTCGGCACCCCCACTTTCGGGAAGGGCTCGGTCCAGACGGTGATCCCGCTCGAGGACGGTTCGGGCCTGCGCCTCACCACGGCCAAGTACTTCACTCCCAAGGGCCGATCCATCCAGAACACGGGCATAACCCCGGACATCGAAGTGGTGACGGCCACCATCAAGGCCGCCGAGGTCGATCCCCGCATCCACGTCAAGGAAAAGGACCTTGAAGGCCACCTCTCCAACGAAACGATCGACGAGGAAGTGGACGCGGCCGAAGACGCGGCGGTGGACGCAGCCGAGCAGGCCCTGGAAGAGGACTACCAGCTCCAGAGGGCCCTTGATCTGCTCAAGTCCTGGGACATCTTCCACAAGATCAAGTCCACCGACACGGCCAAGGCGGACGGGATCAATTGACGGCGGCTTTCCCGGCCAGACGCCCTCACATCCGGGCTTTGGTCGCTTTCCTGGTTCTCTTCGTCATCCTCACGACGGCGGCGCTCCTGAAGATCCAGGAAAGGGTGAGCAGCCCTCCTCCCCCTGATCTTCGTGCCGTAACAACCGATCTTCACACGCTCATTTCAGGATCCCTCCTTCTTTCGGGGCTTCACCCGGAAGAAATCCTCCGGGAAGAGTCGGCCCAGCGGGGAACCGGCCGGGGACGGTGGAACGAGTATCGGACTGAAATTCTCGTGGGCGAGTCCTTTCCCGTTGACAGCTGGCTCCACCGGCTGCAGTCCGCCCTCCAGCGTGCCGGGGCGAGTCTGGACAGCTCCGGCGCCTCCGGAAAGCTGGAGGTCCTCGTTCACTACCGCCCGGAAGGCTCGGGGGAAGCCCTCCTTGTTGAATCCCTCACGGTCCGCACCCGGCCCACACCTGAGAGCTTCGCCGCCGAGGATACGGGCCGCCGCGGCCGGGCCGCCCTTGTCATCGACGATCTCGGACAAAATCCCCGGCATCTAGAGCGCCTGGCCGCTCTCGGGATTCCCCTGACCCTTTCAGTCCTTCCCGGCCTTCCCCACTCCCGCAGGATCGCACAGAGAGCCGGGGAGCTGAACCTGGAGGTTCTGCTTCACGTCCCCATGGAGCCGTACGACTTCCCCGAGAAGCGCCCCGGCCCGGGAGCCCTTCTTGCGGGGATGACCGAGGAGGAGATGCTGGCGCAGCTGGGAAAAGACCTTGACGCGGTGCCCGGCGTGGTCGGGGTAAACAATCACATGGGCTCCCGCCTGACCGCCGACGCCGGGGCGATGGACATTCTCATGAAGGAGCTCAAGTCCCGGAACCTCCTCTTCCTCGACAGCAGGACTTCTCCCCGCAGCCTGGCCTTCGACACGGCCTACCGCTACAACCTTCCGGCGGCGCAGCGCGACATCTTCATCGACGCCCATGACGACAAGGAGTTCATCCGGGGGCAGATACGCAAGCTCCTCGACCTTGCCGGGAAGCGGGGCAACGTCATCGGCATCGGCCACCCCTACCGCACCACCCTCGACGTCCTGGAAGAGATGCGCGAAGAGATCCTGGCCAGCGGGGTGGAGTGGGTAACCGTCTCATCCCTGGCGATACGGGCCTACAGTCCTGAGCGGCAGCCTGAAGGCGGTTCCGAATGAGCGGGGGGCGGTTGATTCTCGGCGTGGAAACCTCCTGCGACGAAACAGCCGTGGCCGTCGTCAGGGACGGTCGTCAGATTCTCTCCTCGTCGGTGGCCTCGCAGATAGAGACGCACTCCCCCTACGGAGGCGTCGTTCCCGAGCTGGCGGGAAGAAAGCACCTGGAAAATCTGGTCACCGTGCTGCAGTCCGCCCTGCGAAAATCGGCCGTCAAGCCTTCGGATCTCGACGCCGTCGCCATCACCTCCAGCCCCGGTCTGCTCGGTGCGCTCCTGGTGGGGACCACCTTCGCCAAGTCCCTCTCCATGGGATGGTCCCTCCCCCTTATCGAGGTCAACCACCTTTACGCCCACGCCCTTTCCATCTTCCTCGACAACCGGAGGCCGCGCTTTCCCTTTCTCGCTCTCGTCGCTTCCGGAGGCCATTCCAGTCTTTTCGAGGTCCTCTCTCCCCGCGAGCTGAACCAGATCGGCCGGACGAGGGACGACGCGCCGGGGGAGGTGATGGACAAGATAGCGAAGTTTCTCGGCCTCGGCTATCCCGGCGGACCCGTTATCGACCGTCTCGCCGCGCAGGGCGACCCGGAGGCAATCGCCTTTCCCCGCGGTCTCCAACGGGACCCTTCCTTCGACTTTTCCTTCAGCGGCCTGAAGACCTCCGTGGTGAACCACGTTCTCGGCAGCGGCGCCATCGGCGGGCGTCTCGCCGATCACCAGGCCCCGCCCCTGGAAAAAACCGCCCTGCGGGACCTGGCGGCCAGTTTCCAGGAGGCCGTCGTCGATTCCCTCGTCTCCAAGACCCTGAGGGCCGCCCGCGACAGGGGCTTCCGCACGGTTGTCGTCTCCGGCGGAGTGGCGGCCAATTCCCGCCTCAGAAAGAAGATGGCCGACCAGGGCCGGAGCGAAGGAATCCGGGCCCTCTTCCCCTCGCCCCGGCTCTGTACCGACAATGCGGCCATGATCGCCGGAGCGGCCTATCATCTTCTGAAAAGCGGTGAATTCTCGGACTATTCCTTCCGACCCTCACCCAGAATGAAAACAGGCTGAATCATGGACTCGGTTGAGTGAAGATTGTTGCGGGCAGAAAAACCCTTTGATAGCATAGCGGCTTTCCGGCGAATTGAAGGAAGGTGAGATGGCGCAGGACAGCAACCTGATTTACATGGACAACGGGGCGACCTCCTTCCCCAAACCCCCCGGTGTCCCGGAAGCCATGCTGCACTTTCTCCGGGAGGTGGGCGGAAGTCCGGGGCGCTCCGGACACCGTCTCTCCCAGGAGGCGGCACGAATCGTCTTCTCCTGCCGCGAGAGTCTTGCCGCCCTCTTCGCCGCCCCCGACTCGAGGCGGATCTGCTTCACCCTGAACGCCACCGAGGCTCTGAACACCGCTCTTCTCGGCATCCTGCGTGAAGGCGACGCGGTGGTCACCACATCAATGGAGCACAATTCGGTAATGCGTCCCCTGAGAGAGCTCGCCCGCTGCCGGGCCGTCTCCCTGGAGGTCGTTCCCAGCGACGGCGCGGGGCGGACCGACCTGGGGGGTATCGAGCTCGCCCTGGAAAAGAAGCCTCGTCTTCTGGTGGTCAACCACGCCTCGAACGTGACCAGCGCCGTCCTTCCCCTGGACAGAGTCGGCGCCCTGGCGAAGGCGGCGGGGACGCTTCTTCTGGTCGACGCCGCCCAGAGCGCCGGCGTCGTTCCCATCGATGTCCAGAGAGACGGCGTCGACATCCTGGCCTTCACCGGCCACAAGGGGCTGCTTGGACCCCAGGGGACGGGAGGCCTGTGGGTCCGCGAGGGCGTCGATGTGAACCCCCTCTGCCGCGGCGGGACGGGGAGCAATTCGGAGCTGGAAGAACAACCCGGCTTCTACCCCGACCGGCTTGAGAGCGGCACCCACAACGCCGTCGGTCTCGCGGGCCTTAACGCGGGCGTTGAGTTTCTTCTTGCCACCGGGGTCGACGTCATAGCGGCCCACGAGAGAAAGCTCGCCACGCGCCTTCTCGAGGGGCTGAACGCCCTCGAGGGCGTCAGGGTCCACGGTCCGGACGCCGGGGAATCCCGCACCTCCGTCATCTCGTTCACCATTCCCGGCATGGCGCCCTCTGAAATTGGCTTTCTTCTCGACGAGGCCTTCGGGGTCCTCACCCGCGTAGGGCTGCACTGCGCTCCGGGAGCCCATCGCACCATCGGCACGTTCCCGGAGGGGACCGTCCGACTCTCCCCCGGGTACTTCACCGATCCCGAAGAGGTGGAGAAAGTCATCGAGGCCTGCGCCTATGTCGTCCGAAAGATGGGGGGAGGGCGGTGACGTCGGACAACGCGGCCTTCGGAGTCGCCACCTTCCACTCCACCTATTCCGTTCTCAAGGCGGAGAAGATCTTCAAGGAGGCGGGCCTCGAAATGGTGCGGCTCATACCGGTCCCGAGCCAGGTCTC
>JAUWCW010000214.1 GCA_030609125.1 Candidatus Rokuibacteriota bacterium | reverse complement strand
GAGACGAAGGCCAGGGCGGAGCAGATGGTACTGGCCGCCAACGGGCCGGATCTGGCCACGGTGGCCCTGCGGCCTCACCTCATCTGGGGCCCCGGCGACAACCATCTTGTCCCCCGCCTCATCGCCCGGCGCAGGGCCGGGACACTGCGGAAGATAAGCGGCCCACCGAAGCTCGTCGACTCGGTCTACATCGACAACGCCGTCGACGCCCACCTCCGCGCCGCCGAACGCCTCGCGCCGGGAGCGGCTCCCGCCGGCAGGGCCTACTTCATCACCAACGCAGAACCGGTGCCCCTCTGGGAGCTGGTCGACAGGATTCTGGACGCGGCCCACCTGCCGCCCGTCGAGCGGTCCGTTTCACCGAAGTTCGCACTGGCGGCAGGCGCACTCCTCGAGTTCGCGTACCGGCTCCTGCGCCTCACCGGAGAGCCCCGGATGACCCGCTTCCTCGCCCGGGAACTCTCGACGGCCCACTGGTTCGACATCGGCGCCGCCCGGAGGGATCTGGGCTACGAACCGGCGGTTTCCCTGGAGGAGGGGCTCCGGCTCCTCGAGGCGTCTTTTCAAGGCGTGATCATGCCCGGCATTGCGTGATGTCGTGGTGATTATATTGGAGATGACGAGGTTCCGCGCGGAAATCCGCAATCGCAAGTGCTCCAACATAGCCGGGTCCCGGCGACAGGTCTGTAAGGTGCCAGCATGAAGAGCCGTTCGAACAGAGGGTGTCGATTACGGGGCGGTCCCCATCGTCGTCAGCAGCAACCACACTGAACGTATCGAGAGGACAGGACAACCCTTTACCGAGGGCCTTTATGTAAGCCTCCTTGCGCGACCAGCACCGAAAGAATGCTTCTTTCATTTTCGCGGAAGGCTGAGACCTCACATACCGCCTTTCTTCGATGGAAAAGAACCGATCAGCTATCTGAACAAAGTCGACTGCATCACGTACAGCCTCTACATCAACGCCGATTTCCCGGCACCTGGTGACTGCCACCAGGGCAAGCTTTCCTGAGTGTGCCATGTTGAAACGTATGTCACTCTCCTTGAACCGGCCGGAGAGAAAAGGTTTACCGTAACGATTCACCCGGAATGCGATTCTCTCTGGACCAACGTGCAGATACGACCCCAGGATACTTCTCAGCGCACGGTGTGAAAGGATAAAGCGGCGCCTGTCTTCTTCCCTTACGAATCTGGCGGCACGATTCTTCTCGACGGGCGACAGGGTTGCCGTCAGACCCGCTGATTCCCTTGACGGCAACTCAAGGCGGCAGCGCCACACATGAACTTCGTCCAGGGGCATTTCAAGGTCAGCGGCCGGGGCTGTCCAGGGGCTTTCAGTATCCGTCATTTCATGTACTGCTCACAGTTCTCAACAATAGCGCTCTGCTCAGATCATCGATAATGCGGCCCGGAAGAACTTGCTGGTGGATCCGGGGTCCTTGTGCAGCGTCCAGCAAGCGTTCTCCGGCATTATAGCTTGAAACAGGTTGACATGTTCCTCCCGTACCAGCCGGGCAAGTCCGGTGAAAGGGGGGACCTCTCGAGGAGGCCCGGCGGAATCCCAACGGAAAGGAACGCTGCGTCAGGATCGGGAGAGAAACTCTCTGAGGTACCGTGCGGTGCAGCTCTTCTTCCCTTCCCGCGCCACCTTCTCCGGCGTCCCCCGGGCAACGACCCTTCCCCCCGCCTCCCCACCTTCCGGACCAAGATCCACGATCCAGTCCGCCTCGGCGATGACATCGAGGTTATGCTCGATGACAACCACGGTGTTGCCCGCGTCGACGAGACGGTGCAGCACGTGGACGAGCTTTTCCACATCCGCCATGTGCAGCCCCACCGTCGGTTCGTCAAGGACGTAGAGCGACCGGGGGGCTCCGGCGCCGGCGCCGCCCCCGGCCCTGGCCAACTCCGTGACGAGCTTGATCCTCTGCGCCTCCCCCCCGGAGAGGGTGGGGCTCTGCTGCCCCAGAGTCAGGTATCCCACCCCCACCTCCTGCAGCAACCGCAGGGGGTGGTGGATTGCGCTCTGGGCGGTGAACAGCTCCGCCGCCTCGTCGACACTCATGGAAAGAACATCCGCCACCGACTTCTCCCGGTACCGAACCTCCCTCGTCTCCGCATTGAAGCGCTTTCCGCGACAGGCTTCACACTGAACCGTCACGTCGGGAAGAAAGCTCATCTCTATTTTCCTCACGCCCTGACCGTCACAGACGTCGCAGCGCCCTCCCCGGACGTTGAAGGAAAACCGCCCGGGACCGTAGCCTCTCATCCTGGCCTCCGGAAGAGCGGCAAAGAGTTTCCGGATGTGGTCCCAGAAGCCCACGTAGGTGGCCGGGCAGGAGCGGGGCGTGCGGCCGATGGGAGCCTGGTCGACCTCGAGCACCCGCCGCAGCGGCTCCCACCCGGAAATCGACCTGCAGCCGTACAGTTTCCGCACGATCCTTCCCCTTCTGCCCGCGGAGCCGACAAGGCGCTTCACATTCCCGTAGAGAACGTCCCGCACGAGCGTGCTCTTGCCGCTCCCGGAAACTCCCGTCACGCAGATCAGACGCCCCAGGGGAAGCAGCACCTGGATTTTCTTGAGGTTGTGAAGCGAGGCTCCGCTGATCCTGAGAAACCCGGCGGAATCCCCCTTCTTCGGCGGGGGCCTGCGTTCGTGCAGCGGGTGCCGGAGCGGTTGGCGCAGAAACCTCCCGGTCACCGACCGGCGCGAGCGCATCAGGTCTCTGACCGTTCCCTGGCTGACAAGACGGCCCCCCTTGTTCCCGGCTCCCGGTCCCAGGTCTATCACGTGCTCGGCGCGCCGTATCGTCTCTTCGTCGTGCTCCACGACGACCACCGTATTGCCCCTCTCCTTGAGCTTCCCGAGTGTTTCCAGCAGCATCAGGTTGTCGCGAGCATGAAGGCCGATGGTCGGCTCGTCGAGAATATAGCAGACCCCCCGCAGGTTCGAGCCGAGCTGGGAGGCGAGGCGGATTCTCCGGGCCTCACCGCCGCTCAGGGTTGGCGCGGCACGGTCCAGGCCGAGGTAAGGCAGGCCCACGTCGGCCAGAAAGGAGAGCCTCGACTGAACCTCGGCGAACAGGTCGCGTCCGATCTCCCCCTCTCGCCCCTTCAGCTTCATTCGGCGGAAGAGCTTTCCCGCCTCCTCCACCGAGAGGGCGGTGAAATCCACTATCGAGCTGCCTCTGAAGCGCACCGCCAGCGCCCGGGGGTTGAGGCGGGCCCCTTCGCAGGCCGGGCAGACGCGCTCCGTCCCCTCGTACCACTCATTCCACCGGATTTCCTCCCCCGTCTGGTCCCGATCGAAACCGGCGAGTTTGATCCCCGTTCCGAAGCAGTCGGGACACCATCCGTGTCGCGAATTGAAGGAGAAGAGACGCGGATCGGGATCCGGGAAGCTGCGGTCGCAGCGCGGGCAGGACCTGGTGGTGGAAAAGACCGTCGTCCGCGAGCGTCCCCCGGGGTGAACGTGGACGACTCCCTTGCCGAAGCCGGCGGCGGCGTGCAGCAGTTCTCTCAGGCGGGACTCCAGCCCGGGAGTGACGGTGACACTGCCGAGAGGCAGTTCGATATCGTGCTCCCGGTAGCGGTCGAGGCGGGGCCAGGGGATGGTGGGAGTCGGCTGCCCGTCCACGCGCAGACTCTCGAAGCCCTTCGAGGCGGCCCACGAGGCGAGGTCCGTGTAGTACCCCTTCCGCGCCGTTACCAGGGGCGCCAGGACGGCGACACGCTTTCCGCGGAAAACCTTCATCAGCCTCCCGGAGATGGCTTCGATCGTCTGCGGCTCGATGGGAACACCGCAGTCGGGGCAGTGCTGCGTGCCGAGCTTTGTGAAGAGGAGCCTCAGGAAGTGGTAGATTTCCGTCACGGTGGCAACGGTGCTCTTGCGGCCTCCCCGGCTGGTACGCTGTTCGATGGCAACAGTGGGCGGGATGCCGTGCACGGCCTCGACATCGGGACGGGCCGAGGGCTGCACGAACTGCCGGGCATAGGCGTTGAGGCTCTCCAGGTAACGCCGCTGCCCTTCCCGAAAAAGAATGTCGAAGGCCACCGTGCTCTTGCCGCTCCCCGAGACACCCGTGATGACTGTGAACGTGTCCCGGGGAATGCGGACGTTGATGTTCCTGAGATTGTGCTCCCGGGCGTGGCGGATGGAGATGAACTTTCCGGCCCCTGATCCTTTCCTCCGGGTTGACCTCGCCTTCCCGCTCACCTTCCGCGCGCGGCCCATCCTTCGCAGGGCCCTGCCCGTACTGCTTACGTCGCAGCCGGCCACGTCTTCAGGAACCCCCTCGCAGACGACGTGTCCCCCCGCTTCCCCCCCGCCGGGACCGAGATCGATGATCCAGTCCGCCGCGGCAATGACGTCGAGGTTGTGCTCGATCACGACCA
>JAUWCW010000192.1 GCA_030609125.1 Candidatus Rokuibacteriota bacterium | reverse complement strand
AAATCTCCACCGTCGAAGAGATATTCAGCCCCGACCGACAGGAAACAGGAAAAGCCTGGGAGGTGTGATGTCGATCATGAAGTGGGTCGGATGTGCCGTTGGTCTCGCCAGTGCGGTTCTTCTTGTCACCCCGCTGCTTCTTATGCCATCCTGCTCCCGCCCCGCACCGGAGGGCGAGGGGGACGTGACCATAACGGTCGGCCTCGAGGCCAATCCCACCAGTCTCGACCCGCGCCATGCCACGGGGGCGGCGGCGGTGAGGATCATCCCGCTGCTTTTCAACTCCCTGGTCACCCTCGACCCGTCGGGGCGCGTTGTGCCCGAAATAGCCGAAAGCTGGGAGAACCCCTCCGACACCGAGTACCTCTTCCACCTGCGGCGCGGGGTGCTCTTTCACGACGGGCAGGAGCTCACGTCGGAGGACGTGAAGTACACCTACGACTACATGCGCGATCCCGCCAACGGATCTCCGAACCAGGGGGCCCTCGCGATGATCACTTCCATCGAGACCCCGGACCCCTTCACCGTGATCTTCCGCCTCGAAGAGCCTTTCGCGTCCTTTCTCAATAACCTCTCCCTCGGCATCGTGCCGTCCCACCTCGCCGGCCGGGAGGACTTCATGGACTCCCCCGTCGGGAGCGGGTCGTTCCGGTGGGGGGAGTGGCGGATCGGGGAGAGGATCGTCCTCGTCGCCAACGGGGAGTACTGGGAGGGACCCCCGTCTCTCGACCGGGTCGTCTTCCGGATCGTGGAGAACGAGACCACCAGGCTTCTCGAGGCCGAGAAGGGGCGCATCGACCTTCTCTGGAACAGCGTGCCCCCCTACGCGGTGGAGAAAATCCGGAGCGTCCCCGGGCTGGGGGTCTACACGAGGCCGGGGATCACCTACCAGTATCTCGGCTTCAACCTGGAGGACCCGACCCTCTCCAACAGAGGGGTCCGCAGGGCCGTCGCTCACGCCATCGACCGGGACCGGATCATCCGCCACCTCTACAACGGACTGGGGAGAAAGGCCCCGGGGCTTCTGGCTCCGGAGAACTGGGCCTACGAGGGGGACGTGCGCACCTACGGGCACGACCCGGCCGAAGCGGAGAGGCTCCTTGACGAGGCCGGGTTCCCCCGCGGGGAAGGCGGGGTGCGCCTGCACCTGACCTACAAGACCTCCACCAACCGGCAGGCCAACGAGACAGCGGACCTCATCGCCGAGGACCTCTCCGCCGTCGGCATCGAGGTGAAGAGGCGCGCCTTCGAGTGGGGGACCTTTTACGGGGACATCAAGGCGGGTAATTTCCAGCTTTACTCCCTGCGCTGGGTGGGCATCACGGACCCCGACACCCTGCGCTACGTCTTCCACAGCGAGAGTCTTCCCCCCGCCGGGGCGAACCGCGGCCGCTACCGCAACGCCGAGGTGGACGAGCTTCTCGACCGCAGCCGCCGGGAGCTCGACCCCGAGGCGAGAAAGACCCTTTTCTCGCGGATCCAGAAGATCCTCGCCGAGGACTGCGTCTACGTGAGCCTCTGGTACCCGGACGACATCTACGCCCTCTCGGACCGCTTTGAAGGCTTCCAGGCCTTCCCCGGCGGCCAGTACACATCGCTCAAGAAGGTCCGCCTCCGCCCGTGAAGTCTCTCCTCCGACGCCTGGCCATCCTGCTCCCCACCGTCCTAGGGGTAGTGACCCTCATCTTCTTTCTCATCCACTTCATCCCCGGAGACCCGGTGGAGCTCATGCTGGGGGAGACGGCGTCGAGGGGCGATCTGGAGAGACTGCGCACGGACCTCGGCCTCGACCGTCCGGTGGCCGAGCAGTTCGGCAACTTTCTCCTTGGCCTTGTCCGGGGCGACCTGGGGGAGTCCTTCTTCTACCGCAAGCCGGTCCGGCAGGTCATTCTCGAGAAGCTGCCGGCGACGCTGGAGCTTGCCGCGGCGGCCATGCTCCTGGCCCTCGTCATAGCCCTGCCCCTCGGCATCGTCGCCGCGGTGAGGAAAGATTCCCTCGCCGACCGCGGCGCCATGCTCGCCTCCCTGGTCGGAATATCGATGCCGAACTTCTGGCTCGGACCGCTGCTCATCATTCTCTTCTCCATCAAGCTCGGGTGGCTTCCCGTCTCCGGCAGAGAGGGCCCGGCGAGCCTCATCCTCCCGGCGGTGACTCTCGGCACGGCCCTGGCCGCACTCCTTTCGCGCATGACGCGCTCCGCCATGCTTGACGTGCTGGGGGAGGATTACCTGCGCACCGCCAGGGCCAAGGGGCTTTCGGAGAGGGCGGTCATCGTCAAGCACGCCCTGGGCAACGCCCTGCTGCCGGTGCTGACCATCGTGGGCCTTCAGTTCGGGGCCCTGCTGTCGGGCGCGATCATCACGGAAAACGTTTTTGCCTGGCCCGGGATCGGGACCCTGCTCATACAGGCGATCAACGCCCGCGACTATCCCCTCGTGCAGGGGTGCGTTCTCGTAATTTCCCTCGGCTATGTGGCGGCGAACTTTCTCACCGATCTTCTCTACTCCCTCTCCGACCCCAGGGTGAAAGTATGATCGGCAGGTTCCTGCGGCACCCGACGGCGCTTCCGGGCATCCTTATTCTCGCCGCCGTCCTTGTCATGGCCCTGGCCGCCCCCTCACTGGCGCCTTACGATCCCATGCAGATCGACCTGGACGGCTCTCTCCGGGGTCCGTCGGCGGACCACCCCTTCGGGCAGGACCGGCTGGGAAGGGACATCTTCTCCCAGATCGTCTACGGTGCCCGGGCATCGACCCTGGTCACCCTGGCGGTCGTCCTGCTGACCGTCGTCGTGGGAACGGCCCTCGGCTCGGCGGCGGGCTATTTCGGGGGGCTGGTCGACGTGGCGGTGATGCGCTCCGTCGACATCCTCCTCGCCTTTCCGGGCATCCTGCTGGCCATCGCGCTGGCGGGAATCCTGGGCCCGAACCTGGTGAACATCATTCTCGCTCTTTCGGTGCTGGGGTGGGTCGGTTACGCGCGGCTCGTCAGGGCCCAGTTCCTCTCCCTCCGGGAGAGAGATTTCGTCCAGGCCGCCAGGGCCGTCGGCGCCGGGCCCGTCAGGATCATGGGCCTTCACATCCTGCCCAACGCCCTGTCGCCGGTCATCGTCCAGGCCACGTTCAGTGCCGCGGGAATCATCATCGCCGAGTCCTCACTCTCCTTCCTCGGTCTCGGGCCCCAGGACATCCCCACCTGGGGGGGGCTCCTTTCCCAGGGCGCCAACTACCTGGTCTACGCCCCGCACATTGCCTTTTTCCCGGGTCTTTTCATCATGCTCACCGTTCTCGCCCTGAATCTCGCCGGCGATGCCCTGCGGGACCTGCTCGATCCACGGACGCGCCCGGACACAGGCGGGCCCGCCAAAGTGTGACATGCATCACCGTTAAACCCCGGGCAGTCATCTATGTTTATTGCAGGGAGGTATGATGAGGATCAGAAACGAGGTGCAGGAGGCGGTGACCTCCGAGGTGCTCCGGCTCAAGTCCATCGGGGAAGCGCATAACTCCCCCTGCTGGTGCCCCTTGTGCGAAGCAGACGTTACCGCCCTGAGCATGACCATTCTGCCGCCCCGCTACAGCACCACGGTTTTCGGCGACATCACGACCGACGGAAACGGCAGCAACCCCGTCAGGAGCGCTCTTTCCACCTCCCTGAGAAGGGTCGACCGAAACCCGAACCATCCCCGCTCCTCCCCCGAAGGCCCTCTGAGGAAGATGAGGGTGATCAACTTCGCCTACGAGGAGGGGGACGCCCTCGTCTCTTCCCTCGTGGCCCGCGAAGACCTCCCCTGTGACTGCGACGACTGCCTCGCCGACACCCTGGCCTACTCCCTCAACCGCTATCCCCCCAAATACGGCGTCATCCGGGGGGGGCGATCCAACCTGCCCGCCTACCAGCGCGACTTCATGCGCCACGAGCTCAACGTGATCATCTCCCACGCCGTGAACGTCATCGCCTCCGCCCCGCGTCACGGACAGCCCCGCGCCGTCTAGCCCGAAAACGGAATCTCTCCCGCAAACAGCCCGCCTGACACGCTTCCTCGCTGTTTGACTCATTCCCGGAGCGGGTGGTATGTTCGGCAGCGAAGGGAGAAAAGATGCGCTACGTGGAAGCCGGCCTTGGAAGGGTCTTCATTCTTCGCCTCGAGGACGGAGACAGCCTCCCGGCGACGATCGAGAACTTCGCCCGTGAGCACCACGTGCCGAGAGCCGTCTGCCTTTTCGTGGGCGGAGTGCGGGGAGGAAGCCGCCTCGTCGTCGGCCCCGAGGACGGGGACGAGATGCCCCCCCTCCCCGTGACCATACCCCTCGACGGGGTGCACGAGGCGGTGGCGGTGGGGACAATCTTTCCCGACGAAGACGGCAATCCGAGTCTCCACATGCACGCCGCCTGCGGTCGCGGTGAAAAAACGGTGACCGGCTGCGTACGTCCCGGCGTGGACATCTGGAAAGTCGGGGAGATCGTTCTCCTGGAGCTGACGGGGGCCGCGTCGCTGAGGAAGAAGGATCCCGAGACGGGCTTTACCCTTCTGTCCCCCTGATAATCCCCGCACCTGCCGCCTGAGGAGAGTTCGCATGAGCGCCTGGTCTGAATCTCTCAAGCCCCGGGCCTCCAGCCGCATCCAGATCCTGCTGGCCGCCCTCATGTGGACGGTGGTGGGGGGGGGGCTGCTCTTCTTCGGGGTTCAGTGGATCAC
>JAUWCW010000094.1 GCA_030609125.1 Candidatus Rokuibacteriota bacterium | reverse complement strand
AAAAAGGGACTTGGCGGGGGGTGAGCGGCGGTGATAACATTGCAGCCACGCGGAGAAGCGTATGCCTGAAATGAAAATATGTCCGGACTGCTCGTGTGACTATCTTTCCCACGTCGAGACCTGCGTGGATTGCGGAACAGTCCTGATTTCCCTGGAAGAAAACGCAAGGCGGGAGGAGGAGAGAAAGTTCTGCGCGGAGAAGACCCTGGAAAACCCGGTGGCGGTCAGGGAGGGTGAACTGCGGTGGCTGGAAGAGCTTCACGGGGTTCTCATCGGTTCCGGCATTCCCTGCAGGGTTCACGCTGATCCCTCGTGCAGAAAGGGGTGCTGCGGAACCGGCTGCCAACTGCTGGTGTCGGAGAGGGATGCGGGCAAGGCGAATGCGCGAATCGAGGCCTATTTCTCGGAGGTGCACCCGGAAATACGGGCTTCGCAGGAAATGATCAGCCAGGGAAAGTGCCCGGCGTGCGGCCACACCGTGGGGCCCGCGGAGGTCGAGTGTCCCGACTGCGGCCTCACCCTTCTGATTGTCGAATGACTCTCCTTTGCTCCGCCCCCCCCTTGTTCCTAGCTCTCCACCACGATCTCCGGCATGCCGCCTTCTGTGCTTCCGATGAGGGCCGCCCAGGGCACGCCGGCCGCATGAAGATCGCCCACGAGCTCTTTTGCCTGCCCCTCGGGAAGTGAGATGAGAAGCCCTCCTGAAGTCTGGGGATCGACGAGGATCTCGTTCTGCTCCCTCTTGAGGTTGGCCGCCACCCGGAGACGGCCTCCGCAGGCGCGTCTGTTGCCCGCGTTTGTGCCGGTGCTCACTCCCGACGCGTACATCTTCACCGCACCCTCGTAGACGGGCAGGGCGGAGAAAGAGATGTTCATCCTCACCCCCGAATGCACCGCCATCTCGAGGGCGTGGCCTGCAAAACCGAAGCCCGTGATGTCCGTCATGCCGTGAACGTCGTACTTCAGGGCCGTCTCCATGGCGCCCTTGTTCAGTGAGGCCACCACGGGAAGAATCTCTTCGAGTGCCTCGGGGGGGAACTTTCCCGCGCGGTTGGCGTTGAAGATTACGCCGGTGCCGAGGGGTTTGGTGAGGACCAGCGCGTCCCCGGGCTTCGCGCCGCTGTTTGTCAGGACCCGGTCGGGGTGGACCACCCCGGTCACCGCCATGCCGTACTTCGGCTCCGGATCGTCGACGGAGTGTCCTCCCCCAAGGACGGCGCCCGCCTCGGAGACCTTCTCGGCGCCTCCCAGAAGCATGTCGCGCAGGATGCCGGGGTCCAGGACCTGGGAGGGGAAATTGACAAGGTTGATGGCCATCACGGGCCTTCCTCCCATGGCCCAGATGTCGGAGAGGGAGTTGGCCGCGGCCACGCGCCCGAACCAGAACGGGTCGTCGACTATGGGAGTGATGTAGTCGGCCGTGGAGATGACGGCGATCTCGGGACTCACCCGGTAGACCGCCGCGTCGTCGGCTGTCTCGAAGCCGACGAGCAGGTCCGGGTCCTCCGGCCTCGGCAGGGCTCTCAGCGCATCCGACAGGGCCGTCGGATCGACTTTGGCAGCTCACCCGCAGGTTTTCGAAACGCCCATCAATGTTTTCTTCTTGAACGGCAGCATGATCTTCTCCTTTCGTTTCTATCCTGCGAGATCGAGGAGCATTCTCGCACAGGCGGCGACGATTAGCACCCCGAGGGCGTAGCGCAGCACGTGCGTCGGGGCCCGGCGGCTCAGCCGGCTGCCGATCTTCGTTCCGGGCACGACGCCTGCCGGCAGGGCGAGGGCGAGAAAAGGGGCGATCTGCCCCGTGGCGGCCTTCCCGGCGAAACTCTTTGTCCGGGAGGCCGGTTCGGCCACACGGCGCGCGATGGAGGACTATCAATCACCGCCGCAAAAGGCGGCCGGAGGCGCTTCGGAAGTTCATGGACTTCGCCGGCGAATGGGCGGGACGCGGAGGGCCTTCCCCCTGAGCAGCCCGGTCCGGCCTATTCCTCCCGGCGGCGGTTGTCCTTGACCTTGTGACACTCCAGGCACTGGTCTTTCGGGGGGTGCGTCTCTTTTCTCGGCGCCTCTCCATCGGGGCCGTGACAGTCCCAGCAGACATCCTCAACATCGAAAACGAGGTGCTGCTCATTGTCGGGAATCCTCGGGGCCTTGGTGTCGGAGAGCGTGAAAAGAAGTCCGACGATGAGCGCCGCGAAGACGAGAAAGATGGCGACATGCTTCATGGTTTGCATCCTCCGGTCGGGTATTGTTGTATAGATAGTAGTGTCTTCACACGGGCCGCGCAAGCGGTGGTCAGGACTCTCTTTCGAGGCGCCTGTCCATCCAGCGGTGGGCCAGGAAGGAGAGGCCCAGGATCGCGGCGGCTATAACCAGGAGGGAAGCGAGCATCCACGGCTCCGGTCCCCCGCCGAGGAGTGCGTGGCGGAAGATGCGGCTCAGGTGATAGAGCGGATTGAACTGGGCCAGCGCCGCCGCCAGGGGGTGAACCTGGTCCACGGGAAAAAAGGTGTTGCTGGTCAGTGAGAGGGGGACCCCCACGAGAAAAACCGGGTAGTTCATGTGGTCGATGGTCGGCACCCGGGAGGTGAAAAGAAGCCCGAAGCTGCTGAAGGCGACCGTGGCCGCCGCGCCGACGGGTATGAGCAGGAAAAGCGTGCCCAGGGAGAGGGAGACGAGCCCGAGGAGGTGAAAGGCCGCCAGCACCAGGGAGACGCAGACGGCGTACATGGTGGCCCTGCAGGAGGCCCAGAGGATTTCCCCCCAGATGAGGTTCACCCTTTCCACGGCGGTCCCCGTGATCCCCTCGAAAGTCTTCTGGTAGAACATCCGCACGAAGGAACCGTAAAGGGACTCCATGAAGGAGGTGGTGAAAAAGGTGTAGGTCAGGATGCCGGGAGCCACGTACTCCAGATAGCTTACCTCCCTTCCCTGGTAAAGAAGAGAGCCCACGTAAGTACCCAGGCCCATGCCGAAGACGAGAAACATGACCACCGGCTCCAGCACGGGAGGCACGAAAGCGGACCTCCAGTTGCGCAGGTACACAAGGAGGTTGCGCCGGGTGACGGCCCTGGTGCGCCAGTCCGCCAGGTCGCGCCACATCAGAATCCCTTCCCGGTCAGTTTGATGAAGAGATCCTCCAGGTTCGGTTTGCGCCGCACCAGCTCCTCGCCGGTGATTCTGGCCGCCAGCCCGTCAATGATCTTTCCGCCGGCGTACACGGTGAGCCGGCCGTAGCCGCGGAAGAAGGGGATCTTCTCCGCCTCCAGGAGGGACTGCATGCGGGGTGTTTCCGCAACCTGCAGTACGAACGTGCCGAAGTGCCTGCCGATCATCTCCGCCGGCTTGCCTTCCTCGATGACACGTCCGTGGTCGAGGATCACAACGTGGTCGGAGAGGGTTTCCGCCTCGTCCATGTAATGGGTGGTGAGGAAGATAGTTGTCCCCTCTTTGCGCAGCTGGTGCAGCAGGTCCCAGAGCTCCCTTCGGCTGTGGGGATCGAGGCCCACCGTCGGTTCGTCCAGAAAGACCACGCGCGGGTTGTTGATGAGAGCCCGGGCGATCTGCAGCCTGCGCTTGAGCCCTCCCGAGAGCATCCGGGCCGTACTGTGGTGGTAGCCCTCCAGACCTAACCGGGCGAGCAGCCTTGCCGCCCTGGCGCGCGCTTCCCGCCGGGGCAGGTGGTAATAGGTGCCGAAGACTTCCAGGTTGTCGCAGACGCTCAGATCGTAGTCGATGGTGTCGTTCTGGCTGCAGACGCCTATGGTGAGCTTGACCTTGCGCCGGTGTCGGACGAAATCCCTGCCGCCGTAGAGGATGGTTCCCGAGTCGGGCTTGAGGGAGCCGTAGAGAATCTTCATGGTGGTGGTCTTGCCGGCGCCGTTAGGTCCGAGAAGCGAGAATATTTCACCCGGCTGAAGGCGCAGTCCCAGGTCGTCAACGACCTTGTGGGGGCCGAAGGACTTGCTCAGGCCTATGACTTCAAGCGCGCATATTTTCGCATCCATGGCGGTGATCACGAGTTACTGTAGCATATCTTCCGGGCCTCACGGGGGAGGGGTTCAGTGCCGGGCTGTCTGGTATACTCATGCGGAACTCCGGCTCTTTGAGCTGCGGGGATACCCTGAGGGAGGAGAGAAAAAGGTGAAATCTGTGATTGCAGTCGTCGTCACGGCGCTGGCTCTCGTGGTGACGTGGGCGCTTCTTTCGCCCGCCGCGGCGCCTGCCGCCGAGGGCGGTTCCACCAACGAAAAAGTTCTGCAGGTCTGGCGCCTCTACGATGAAGGGGAAGTGGAAAGGGCCCTGGTGATCGCCGAAGGGATCCATGACGCCCAGGGAGACTCACGCCTCATCCTGACGGCGCTCATCGGTTTTCTCTACGAGAAGCAGGGTCGCGACGATGAGGCCCTGAGGCGCCTTGACAGCGTGAAGCCCGCCCTGCGGGAGGCCCTCGTCGAGAGCGCCCGCGGCGACGGGGGGGAGGCCGTGGCGCCCGTGCGCCACCGCTCCTTCCTGCGGCTGTACAGGGACGTGCTCCGCGCGAGGGGCTTCCTGCTCTACGCCGGGGGA
The DNA here is from genome assembly GCA_030609125.1 of Candidatus Rokuibacteriota bacterium. GTDB lineage: Bacteria > JAUVQV01 > JAUVQV01 > JAUVQV01 > JAUVQV01 > JAUWCW01. Next base: position 2,750 of record JAUWCW010000094.1, on the reverse strand, counting down.
AACTGCGACGAGGCCGTGCCGGAGTTGCAGGAGATGATGGCGGTGGTGGGGACTCCGAACCCCCTGGCCCTTTCCATAATCGGCAGCTGCGTGTACCGCGGCAGGGAGTACGACGAGGCCAGGGAGTACTTCGAGGAGTCCTACCGCTGGTATGAGCCCGGGGAGCTGAAGGACCAGGCCGCCTACAACGTGGCGGCCATGTACGGCATCCAGGGGAACGCCGAAGAGAGCGTCAGGTGGCTGGGCACCGCTTCCGAAAGCGGGGGAAGCCGCTGGATCGAAGCGGCTGGGGAAGACAAGGACTTCGATCCCGTCAGGGGCAGCGAGGCCTTCCAGGAGCTTTCACGCCGGGCCCCGGGGCCCTGACTCCGGTATCAGAGGCGCTGGGCCGACCAGGAAGCCACCAGGAAACATTGGTCGCAAACCTGATCCCTGCACGGTTTGGTGGCGTTGTAATCTCCCCGGAGGAAGTCGGAGCCTGAGGTCGAGCCCTGCATCGTCTGTCTGACCCCCTGGTCGTCCTGCCAGGTGACGGTAAACGTTCCCGTCAGCGGGTTGGCATCCCCGGGGTTCATCCCCGTTCTGCCCACCACACCGAGGAGGATATCCTCCCGGTCATGCTGGATGATCATTTCCCCCGTGAGAAGGTCCCACGCGCAGTTCGAGTCCTCAACCTGCATCGTCAGAAGGTAGCGCCCTTCAAGATTGAAACGCATCGGGTCGTCGCTGCCGCAGGATATCATGGCCGGCGACGCAAGAAGCAGCAGGGAAGCAAGGCTGAAACGACGAATGCTCATCACGGTGTCCCCCCCTCCGTTGCACCGGTGAATTAGACGCACAGAACCTGAATCACGAGAATTATATCCCTGCCGGGATGCGCGGTCAATACAATCCCGCTCGCTCATCAGAGGGGCGGGGCGATGGTGACGACGATGCGCATGTCCGTTCTGGCCCGCACCCCGTGGGGCTCGTTGATTTCGGATATCAGCATGTCCCCCTGAACGGCGGGTATGGCCGCGTCGTTCTCGCCGAGAAACTCCCCTTCGCCCTCGATGACGAGGATGCTCAGCTGTCCCTCCGTGTCGTGTGAATGAACGGGAAAGGTCAGGCCGGCGGCGAGGTTGAAGTTGATGATCCTGAACCAGGGGGAGTCGTGGAGAAGAAATTTCTTCATGTGCTCCTGGTTGAACTCCCGGGTCTCGCTGAGTTGCAGCTTTTTCATCTTTCGTTTCTCCTTTTTCGATTGTGATGTCTTCGGGCCCGGTCCTCCCGCGGGTCGGAAGGAGCGGGGCACCGCCCTGATGACCAAAGATAGACCGTTCCGGGCGAGATTTCCTTGACTAAAATCAAAAAGAGAAAAGATATGGGCTTAGTGTTCGGCCTCGAGGGCTTCCTGGCAGCTGAGACAGAAGGGTGTCTCCGGGCGGACCTTGAGTCGCCGGAAGCCGATGGGCCCTTCACAGCGGCGGCAGATGCCGTATTCCCCCTTCGCCATGGCTTCCAGGGCCGCCTGCACCTGCCGCCTCTTCACTTCCAGCCCCTGGCGGCTCGCTTTAGCCAGGCTCTGCATCTGGAGGGAATCCATCCTGGTGAGCCGGCCGATCGGCTCGTCGAGGTCGACAGGGCGGACCCCCGCGCTGGTGAGTCTAAGAAGGCGCCATATCTCCTGCTGGAGGGAGAGCAGGTCCCGGTGGAGTTCCTCAGTCTTACCGTCGTCAAGAGTGGGCATCGATAAATAATAGCGCACCTGCCGTCCAAACACAGCCGTCTAAAAAAAGCGCCCCGGCCTGAGCCTTTCCGGAAGGGCCGGTCGGTTCACCTTTTCCTTCTTCGCGTCGCTCGTGACCTGCAGGTCCGTGGCGACGGTGACGCAGGTCGCACCCGGATATTTTCTTCGTCAGCCTGCTGTATTGCAGTCCGGGAGGGCGGGGTGCGGGCGGCGAAAATGTCGATACAACCCCTCGGGAAGGCGGGAAAAAACCTCTTGACAGGTCAAATGGGGGACCGTATAGTCACGGCAATCGGCGTTCTCGACGCCCGATATTCCGGTGGATGGAAAGTCATGAGAAACAGGATTCTTTTCCTCTGGGCCTTTCGCACCATCGCAGTATCAAGGGTAGAAGTCGGAAGAGCCCAATTCTCGAGGAAAGGAGGCGGTAGCACATGGCACAGGGAAACGTGAAATGGTTCAACGACCAGAAAGGCTTCGGGTTCATCTCACAGGAGGACGGCCCCGATGTTTTCGTCCACTACAGCGCCATCCAGGGACAGGGTTTCAAGTCGCTGGAAGAGGGCCAGGCAGTGGAGTTTGAAGTGACCGATGGTCCCAAGGGACCCCAGGCGTCGAACGTTCGGCCCGTCTAAGGGCCTTTCATACCTCTTCAGATTGAACAGCGGGCCCACTCGGCGGGTCCGCTGTTTTTTCCCCACGGCGGGGTTGTCACACCCGGTTTTTCCCAGAGCACCCGTAACCCGTGAGCTTTTTATTGAGTATAAACAGGCAAGAACGGACCGGAAGCCCCGCTGTGGGGCCCGGCTGGAAGTCGTTACGGGGAGGTGAGGGTTCTGACCGCTGCAAAGATGCTGAAAGGCGCCGGGCCCGCCCTCGCTCTGGCCGCGGTGCTTTCCGTGGCGGCGCTGCCGCCGCTTCCTTCGCCGGCCGCGGGCGGTCTGCCCGTTTCTCTGGAGCGCCTTCCCGACACCAGCCTCTTCTGCTCCCTGGCGAGTAAGGAGACGCGCCTTCTCAGGAG
>JAUWCW010000190.1 GCA_030609125.1 Candidatus Rokuibacteriota bacterium | reverse complement strand
AAGACGAGGATTGGGGTCTCCGTTCGGCTGCCGCAAAGGCCCTCGGCGCCTTCGCCGGCGAGAAGGGGGTTCGCGATGTCCTCGAGGGAGCGGCCGGGACCGATGCCGACCCCATGGTGCGGAAAAGCGCCGAGGCCGCTCTCGGCCGAGCGGCAACCTGAGACCATGACGCTGACATCGGACAGAAACGCCGTGACGCTTCAGCCCGAGGAGTTCCGGCTCCTGCGGGACTTCATCAGCGGTTACTGCGGCCTTTACTTCGAGGAGTCCTCGGCCTACTTCCTCGAGCGGCGCCTGCAGAACCGGCTGGAGCAGAAGCAGCTCACGAACTTTCTCGACTACTACTACCTCCTCCTGTACGGACAGGAAAGAGAAGAGGAACTCGGCAAGGTAGTCGACGTTCTGACTACGAACGAAACGTACTTTTTCAGGGAGCCGAACCAGCTCAAGACCTTCTGCGAAGAAATCGCGCCCGAGCTCCTGCAGAAGAAAAAGAACCGCCGTCTCCGCATCTGGAGCGCCGGGTGCTCAACGGGGGAAGAGGCCTACACCCTGGCCATGCTTGCCCTGGAGCACCGGGACCTGCAGGACTGGGACGTGGAGATCTTCGCCACCGACATCAGTCAGAGGGTGCTGCAGACGGCGCGCAAGGGGGTCTACGGCAAGTCCTCCTTCAGGTCCACTGATCCGTATTACGAGGGGCGATATTTCCACAAACTCGACTCCAACCGGAGCCAGGTCGACGACAGCGTCAAGAAGCTCGTCAACTTCGGCCACCTCAACCTTCTCCAGCCCGAGCAGTGGACGATCCTGGCCCTGTTTGATATCATTTTCTGCCGAAATGTCATGATATATTTTAATCTCGAGTCGAAGAAGAAGATGGTGGAGAATTTCCACCGGAAGCTCGAGGAGGGAGGCTTTCTCCTCCTCGGCCACGCCGAATCTCTGATGAATATTTCGACCTCGTTCAGCCTTCGCCATTTCCGGCACGACATGGTCTACCAGAAGCCCCACTCCGTGGCGCCGGGAATATCCTGAGAGAGCGGAAAGGTGAGCGCGAAGAAGATCCGCGTCCTGGTGGTGGACGACTCCGCCTACCACCGGCGCACGCTGGTCAAAATCATCGGTCTCGACCCTCGCATGGAGGTGGTGGGAACCGCCGGTGACGGGGAGGAGGCGATCAAGAGGGTCGTCAATCTCAAGCCCGACCTCATCACTCTCGATCTCGAGATGCCCAGGATGGACGGCTTCACCTTTCTGCGATGGCTCATGAGGAACTTTCCCCGGCCGGTGCTGGTTGTCACCTCCCGGGACAGCAACAAGAGCGTCTTCAAGGCCCTCGACCTGGGTGCGGTGGACTTTGTCGTCAAGCCCGTCAAGTACGCCTCCATCCAGCTCGGCACCATTGAGGGAGAGGTTCTGGAGAAAATACGGGAGATCTCCTCCCTCCGGGTCGAGGACCTTCCGGCCAAGCTCTCCGCCATGGCGGAAAAGGCGCCTCCCAGGGTCATCCACTCGGCGGCGAAGGGAAAGTACCGTCTCGTCGCCATCGGGGCTTCCACGGGAGGACCGCCGGCCCTCCAGAGCATCCTGACAAAAATGCCCCGGGGACTGCCCGTGGGCATAGTGATCTCCCAGCACATGCCGGAAGGTTTCACCCGGCTCTTCTCGGAGAGACTCAACCGCCTGGTGGGAATCCGGGTCAGCGAGGCCCGGCAAGGGGACGTGGTGGAAGACGGCCGGGCTTTTATCGCCCCCGGGGGTGAGCACCTGGTGCTGAAGCGGCAGACGGGGGGGCGGGTCACGGTGGGCCTCGTGAAGGCCGGGGAGAAGGACCGCTACGCCCCCTCCATCGACATGATGATGCACTCCGCCGCCGAGGTTTACAGGGACCGGATGATCGGGGTGATCATGACCGGAATGGGGGATGACGGTGTGCAGGGCATGAAGAGCGTCAAGGAGGCGGGAGGTCTGACCATCGCCGAATCGGAGCAGACCTGCATCGTCTACGGAATGCCGCGGGAGGCGATCAACAGCGGGGCTGTCGACAAGGTTCTCCCCCTCGGTGAGATAGGCGATGCCATTATCAGCCGGTGCCAGGGAGGCAGCGGTTGAGGCCCCCCTTTTTCTTGCCCGCCTGCGGAGAAGCGGATATAATGAAAGTGTTTTGAAGAGAGGCCCGGGACATGTCGGAACTGGAAGATAAAGAGAATAAGAGCATCCTCAAGAGGGGGCAGGAGTTCCTCCACCTGCACCAGAGGGTGGAGTCTTTTACCCAGGAGCTTCTCAAGGAGAACGAGCGCCTGAGGTTCAAGGCCGCCAGCCTGGAGCAGGAGAACAAATCCCTTCAGGGCTCGGTGAAAACTCCCCCTTCGGATGTCCTGACGGAAAGGGTCAGGAATCTCGAGCAGGAAAAAGACGAGCTTCTGAAGCGCTACCAGCAGGTCGAGGAGGAGAACATAGACTTTGCGAAGCGCTACCTGGAAATCGAGGAGGAGAACAACAATCTGGCCAACCTCTACGTGGCCAGCTTCCAGCTTCATTCGACACTGGACTTCCGGGAAGTCGTCCAGATCGTTATGGAGATCGTGATCAACCTGGTGGGGGCGGAGAAATTCTCCCTCATGCTCCTCGATGAGAACAAGGGGGACCTCTACGCCGTTTCCAGCGAAGGGGTTGCGAGAGAGAAGGTACCTTATATCAAGCTCGGTGAGGGTGTCGTGGGCCGGGTTGTCCAGGAGGGAACGGGCCCGTATGTCGCGGAGGGGCAGAAGCGGTCGGAGACCACCCTGGCAGAGCCGCTTGTTGTTATTCCCATGAATATCAAGGACCAGGTCATCGGGGCGATCGTCGTCTACACGACCCTGGAACAGAAAGAGGGGTTCTCCCCGCTGGATTTTGAGCTTTTCAACCTTCTGGCCGGACATGCGGCGACGGCGCTCTTTGCGTCCAAGCTGTATTCCGAGTCCGAAAGGAAACTGAGCACCATTCAGGGATTCCTTGACCTGCTGAAGCAATAGGGGCGGACGGCGTCGCCCTCGGTTTTGTCGGTGTGACATCTGAAACAGGGGAGTGAAGATGGCGAAACATTGGTGCCTGCTCGTGGAAGACTCGCCGACCATGCGGCAGCTCATCATTTTTGCGCTCAAGCGGATTCCCGGTCTCGAGATCGTGGAGGCCTCGGACGGGGTGGATGCCCTGAAGAAGCTCCCCGGCCAGAAGTTCGACATCATGCTCACCGACATCAACATGCCCGTTATGGACGGCCTCAAGCTCATCAGTCTTATGAAAAACAACCCTAATTACAAGGATATACCGGTTGTAGTCATCACCACCGAAGGTGGGAAGGAGGACCGGGAGCGGGGGATGGCCCTTGGCGCGAAATCGTACATCACCAAGCCGGTTCAGACAACCAATCTCCTCAAAGTCGTCAAGGAGATCGTTCCGGGCCTCTGAGGGGTTCCCGTCACTCATGGCGCGCTCCCGATGCTTCACGGGGCAAAGTCAATAAAATCACAGGGGAAAAGGAACTTTTCATGAAAGTTTTTGTCTAAGGAATGTGAGTGCTCGGGGAGCGAGAGAAAATCCTGGGGACGGTGACGGCCCGCTGGTTCAGCGGGTCCGGAAGGGGGACCATGAGGCCTTCGAGCTTCTGGTCGTCAAGTACCAGGAGAGGATTTTCCGGCTGCTGCGCCGTCTCCTCGGCAATCAGGAACAGGTTGAAGACCTCGCGCAGGAGGTGTTTATCAGGGCGTACCGGTCGCTTGGGAGTTTCAAGGGGGAGTCATCGTTTTACACGTGGCTCTACAAGATAGCGTTGAATACGTATCGCAACTATTATCGCAGCCTGGGAAGGCGGCCGGAAGGATCGGTTGTCAACAGTGAGTATGTGCTCGAGAGAATGCAGTCGGGGGCCAGCAGCCCGGAGAAAGAGGCCTTCCGGTCGGAGTTCTGGGACGTGGTGAAGAGTTCCCTGCAGGATTTGCCGGAGGAGCAGAGGGAAGCCATCGTGCTCTGTGATCTCGAGGGCCTGAGCTACGAGGAAATAGCGACGGTCATCGGTATCCCCGTCGGCACGGTCCGCTCCCGTGTTTTTCGCGGGAGACGCTCCCTCCAGAAGCTGCTCACCCCGCACCTTACCGTCGGGACCCCGGTACGAGAGGAGAAAAAGCATTGAAAGCTCTGACCTGCGAACACTACGAGGAACTGGCGTCGGCCCTCGCCGACGGCTTTCTCGAAGCGGCTGAAATAGCCGTGCTTCAGGACCACCTCGGGGGCTGTGAAGAGTGCAGGCTGTTCACGAGCCGCATCTACCGAATCCGGGACCTTCTTCGGGCGGAAGAGGTGCGGGAATCTCCACCGACCGTATCCGCCGGCTTCGCCGCCACCGTTGCGAACCGGATCAGCAAGGAGCGCGTTTTCACCCCCGCACCGGCAGTCAGGCTCGTGCCGGAGAAATCGTCCTACATCAAGCACTTCATGGGGGCCGCCGCCGCCGCCGTGGTGCTGCTGTCCGCCGGGTGGTCGTCGTATCGTCTGGCGGGACCGGAAGAGGCGCCCACCGTCGTGGCCTCCGTCGCCGTCTCGCAGGAGAGCGAGGAGGGGAGCATGGCGTCGTACTTCAGGGAGTATGCCCTGCAGGCCATGGACACCACCTTCCTCGGACTGCCGCCAGGAGTTGAGCTGGCGGGTTTCGAAACGCCGGGAAGGACCGGTGAGTAAGGCGATCCATCGATACC
>JAUWCW010000004.1 GCA_030609125.1 Candidatus Rokuibacteriota bacterium | reverse complement strand
GGGCCTTCTTCCTCGTCCAGCGAAAGAGCTCGAGCCCCTCCGCGTCCGGAAGCCTCAGGTCCAGGATCGCCAGGGCCAGGTTGTCCATGGACGCCACGAGCCCTCGCGCCTCCCGCGCCGTGGCCGCCGTCGTGACGGAGTAACCCTCCTCCCCGAGCAGGGCTCCGTAGAGGCGCAGGGCCTGCTCGTCATCGTCCACCAGGAGAATCCTCCACCGCCCGGAACTGTTCCCTTCCTCCATCAGCATCCTCCTTCTTCACACGGCACTCTTCCGAGGTCAGTCGTCACGTCCCCTCCTTGCCGATCAGAGCGGGGAGGGCGATGCGAAAGACAGCGCCCCCGGCCTCGCCGTTCTCCCCCGTAATCCTTCCTCCGTGAGCCTCGACAATGGTCCTCACGATGGAGAGGCCCAGGCCGGTGCCGCCTCTCTTTGACGTCTGAAAGGGCTCAAAGAGCCGCGGAAGGCTGTCCGCGGCGATACCGGGCCCGTCGTCAGCGACTGTTATCAGAACTTTCGACGCCCCTTCCGGTTCACAGCGTATCGTCACAGTCCCCGAACCGCCCGTGACTTCCGCGGAGTTGCGCGCCAGGTTCTGAAATACCCTCTCCAGCTGAAAGGGATCGGCCCGAACAGTCGGACAGGCGGGCGGGAGACTCAGCTTCACCCTCATGGACGCAAACTCCCCCTCGGGCCAGGTGCGCGCGAACCGCCGCAGGAAAGGGCCGAGTTCGACGGCGCAGCAGGAGGGGCGGGGCTCCCTGCAGGCGGCGAGAAAATCCGAAATGAACCGGTCTCCCCGCCTGATCTCGCCCTCGACGACACCAACCAGTTCCTCGCCGTCCCCTCCGGCAACACGGGAGCGCAGGAGAGCGGCGGCGGCGCGGATGACGTTGAGGGGGTTGCGCAACTCGTGAGAGATCACTGCCGCAGCCCTGCCGAAAGCCGCCAGGCGCTCCTTCCTGCGGCCCTCCTCGATGAGCCTCACCTTTTCAACGGCGAGGGCGCTCTGGGCCGCGATGGCCCGCGCGTAGGAGGTCTCCTCCGTGCTGTACACGTCGCCCCCCCTCTTGGGGCCGAGCAGACAGGAGCCGAGAGGACCTTCCGTGCCCTCCACCTGAAGCCGAAGGCCGCCCGTCCCGCGGGTGCCGGCGTCGGGAACATCACCCGCCGTCACTTCAGGCCGACTGCACCCGTTTTTTTCAGACACGATGGACACCCACGCGGGATCAACGTATTTCCAGCCCCTGTCCCAGGCCGCCCTCCATACTTCCTCTTCCCGCTCGAGGGGTGCAACGACGGCGGCGAAGCCGGCGAGACGGGAGCGCAGGAGTTTCCTGGAACGGAAGAAGTACCTGTCCAGCCGCTCCTGGAGGGAGCTTTTCACGGGGCCGAAGGCGAAAGCCACCGCCATGGCGGGCATCATGGGAAGCAGCAGGGATCCGGAAGAGAACTCCACCTGAAACCATCCCTGCAGCCCGAGGATGAGGAGCAGGTAGAGGCCGGAGAGGACGAACGTCAGTGTGGAGTAGATGAGGCTGTACCGGAAAAGCACGTGGGCGTCGAGGAGGCGGTATCGGACTATGGTGGCGGAGATGACGAAGAAATACAGGACCGCGGCGAGGTTGCCCAGGGGGAGTCTCTGCGCCCCGTAGAGCGGGCCGAAGTTGTGGAGGCTGATCAGGCCGAGAACGAGATTGGCAAGGAGGAGGTTGGCTATCTGATGGCGGCGCAGTCCGTCGCCGCTGGCCCTGTGCGCCTTCCAGAGAAAACGGCACGAGATCAAAAGGTAGGCGACGTGGGTGGCGATGAAAAGCGGATAGAACCTGCCCGCCCGCCCGTAGTAGCCGAACCAGTGCCGGTCCCAGGAAGCGATGAATCCGGGGCCCGTACTGATGAACCAGAGCATCACCGTCCAGAGCCCGAAGGCCACGAGGAGGGGGTGCCTCCGACGGATGCCGAGGAAAGTGAAGAAGAAAAAGAGCCCCAGGAAGGGGATGGAGACGATCGGTACCTGCAGCATTCTGTCGAGATACCCCGCCAGCTCGGCATCCTGGACGGTGAAAAGGAGAAAGACGTCCAGGTTCCACAGGGCCGCCGCGACGTTGAGCAGGGCGAAGGACCGGTTCAGGAGGGCGCTCCGGTTTCTGGACCATACGTACAGTCCCAGCCCCAGGGTGAGAAAGAACCCCGTCAGCGGCAGCCACGCCTGCGGTGTGAACCGCCAGACGGCCGAAGGATCTTCAAACATGCCTCTCCCCTTGCACAGTGGGCCGGCCCGGTAGAACCGGCTTGGCAGAACAGTGACTCTGCGGATCCCGCGGAACAGGTGACCCGGTCCGCCGGCAGGAAAAAGCTCCGTGCCGGGCTTTGGGACCGGGGAAGAACGATGCCGCTGAAGTGCTGGTCTGCTGCGGCCGCTTCAGCGGCGCATCAGAGTGACACGGCGGGAACATTATATCGAGCAGGCAGGGAAATGCAAATTCGGGTTAATTCAGAAAGTCCATCAGCTGCCGCCCCTTGGCGGCCCGCTGGAGCTTCTTCTTCGCCTTCTTCTCTATCTGCCGTATCCGCTCGCGGCTCAGACCGAGCTTTTCGCCCACCGCTTCCAGGGTCATGGTGCTGTCCGACCCGATGCCGAAGCGAAGGCGGAGAACTTCCTTTTCCCTCTCCTCGAGGCTCTCGAGAAGCTTCAGGATCTCCTCGTGGAGGGATTTTTGAATGAGCTCCTGGTCCACGGCCGGCGCATCCTCGGCCTGCATCAGCTCCAGGTAGGCCGTGTCGGAGTCCTCGCCTATGGGGCTTTCCAGGGAGAGGGACCGGCGGGAAACACGGAGGACCTCCTCCACGTCCTTCACCTTGATCCCGAGGGCCTGGGCCAGGTCCCGGTTGGTGGGCTCGCGGCCGTGCTTCTTGAAGAGCTCCTCGTACTTTCGCCTGATCTTGTAGAGGAGACCCGCCTGTTTCAGGGGGAGCCTCACCGAGCCCTGCTGCTCGGCCAGGACCTGCATGATCGCCTGCCTGATCCACCATACGCCGTAGGAGATGAACTTGACCCCATGGTCAGGGTTGAAGCGCCGGGCCGCTTCGATGAGACCGACGTTCCCCTCGTTAATAAGATCCAGAAGGGGGATTCCGCTGCCGGTGAATTTGTTGGCAACGCTCACGACGAAGCGGAGGTTGGCCTCCACCAGCTCCCGCAGGGCCTCCTGGTCGCCCTGGCGGGCACGCTTGGCAACCTCGATCTCCTCTTCCCGGGTCAGAAGAGGAATCCTGGCGATCTCCTTCAAGTACGTTCCCAGGGACGTTTTGCGAAGATCACGGAACTCGAAGTTGCCACCGGCCGACATGGTCCGTTCCCCCCCTTGTTTCCACCTGGCGAGACGCCGGACATTCCGGCGCCCCGATAGATCCTTCAGTCCGCTTTTCTAACCGTACCCACCCGTCCGACTCTCACAAGAGCCTTCCGCGCCTGCTGCCTTTCGAACTCCCTTCTCATCTCCTGCCGGAGGAATTCTATCTTTTCATCCGTTTCAGCCCGCATCTTTTCCATCTTCCGGCGCATCTCGAGGATCACCTCGACACCGGCGAGATTTACTCCCAGGTCCCGTGTAAGGTGCAGCACCCGCTGCACGTCCTCCACGTCACGCTCGGAATAGAGTCTCGTGTTGCCCCTTGTCCTTCTCGGGTTGATAAAGCCCTCCCTCTCGTAGAGCCTCAGGGTCTGGGGATGCACACCGAGCAGCTCCGAGACGACGCTGATCATATAGAGAGGTTTGTCCCTGTCTTTCTCGTTTTCTTCCCGCGCCATGTCTTTCCTTCTCCGTCAGGCCCTAACCCGTGGATTTTCGGGATAGATCTTCTCCAGTTCGCGCAGGAGCCGCCGGGCCCCGGGGTCGGTGACCATGGGGATCCTGACCTTCACCGTCACGTAGAAGTCCCCCCTCTTGGAGCCTCCCGGAAGGGGCACGCCTTTGCCCCTCAACCTGAACTGCTGCCCGCACTGGGTCCCCGGGGGGATCTTCAGCGAGACCTTCTTCTCCGCCGTCGGCGCCAGTATCGTCGAACCTCCGGCGGCTTCAGCCAGGGTGACCGGCACGGTGCGGAATAGATTGTAGCCCCTCCTCTCGATAGTGGGATGGGGCTGGACCCTTACGGTTACCAGGAGGCTCCCGCTCTCGCCTCCACGCTTCCCCGGCTGTCCTCCCCCGGGGACCTCTATGATCGTACCGGAGTCGCTTCCGGCAGGGACCTGGACCGATCTCTTCTCCGTCACCAGCCTCCTGCCCTTGCCTCCGCAGCCGGCGCAGAACCTGGTGCTCGTCTCACCCGCGCCGGAACAGCGGGGGCAGATCTTCTTCACCTGGTAGGGGCCCCTCCTGACCCTTACGAGACCGCTGCCGCCGCAGTCCCCGCACTCGCCGACGGGGGCTCCGGGGGCAAAGCGCCTCCCGCCGCACACGGTGCAGGCCGCCTCGCGCTGGTAGACAATATCCTTCCTCGCGCCTTTCAGAGACTCCTGAAAGCTTACCTCGAGAACAGGGTGGAGGTCCTCGCCCCTGGAGGCGCCGGTGTCGACCTCGGCCGTCTCACCGTGAAAAACATCTCTGATGATATTCTCCCAGCCCCGGGACTCGGGAGAAGCCGCCTCCTTCTCCCGCGCCGGGCTCCCCTCTTTCCGCGGAGGCAAAACTTGCCCCTTCCGGTCGTACAGCTGTCGTGCCGCAGGGTTGACGAGCACCCGGTACGCCTCCTGAATCTCCCTGAAACGGACCACCACCTGCCGGTCCCCGGGATTCACGTCGGGATGACACTTTCTGGCAAGCTTGAGGTAGGCCCGCTGAATGTCACGCTCACGGGCCTGGCGGGGAATTCCGAGGGTCCTGTAAAGGTCTCTTCTCACGCTCCCCTCCGGCTCCCTCTCGCCATGTCACTTCACAACTATGATGGTGGTCTGCTTCCGCCCGGAATCGCTGCGAGGCAGCTTCACGGTCAGAATCCCGTCCTTGAGCACGGCCTTTACCTCCAAGGCGTCGACGGCGCAGGGGAGCGTGAACGACCGCTCGAAGCTACCGTAGGAGAACTCCATCCGGTAGTAGTTCTCGGACGACACGCCCTTGCGAGTGAAGGGCCGCTCCCCTTTCAGGGCAACGATGTTCTCCGCCACCTCGATGCGGATGTCTTCCTCGCTCAGCCCCGCCACTTCGGCGACGAGGAAGAAACTCTCCTTCGTCTCGTAGACGTCGATGGCGGGAGTCCACTCTCCCGTGGAGGTCATCCCCCCGCCGTATACGGCCGTAACCCTCTCGGCGTAGAGGTGCTGCTCCCGGAATTTCAATTCCTCCAGGTTCCTGAGGAATTTCCTGTAGTCGAAGTTTTTGCCCTGACCCATACCAGTGTTCACCCGGCGCCGCAGGCGCCGCCCTTGCGTGAGAATTTACTATATAGGTTGAGTCTCCAACAATCAACCTCCGGCCTGGTCGCTTCTCATCCCGAGCCCTTCGGCGCCCCCTCCCTCCAGGGGAGAGGGCGTAAAGGACCGAAAAAGCTTGTCATACAGCTGCGGGATGCGTAAGATCACTTTTTTGCTTTGTGAGTGAATCTGTCGACAGCGTGCAAGAGTGAAAAAGAAAGATCTTCTGTCGGTAACAGACCTGAGCGGCGCGGGGATCCGCAGTCTGATCAGCGCCGCCATCAGGATGAAGAAGGACCATGCCCGGGGAAGGGGCGGACGCCCGCTGCGGGGGAAGGTTCTCGGGCTGCTCTTTTCCAAGCCCTCAACGCGCACCCGCGTCTCCTTCCAGGTGGGCATGGCCCAGCTGGGCGGCACCGCCATCGTCATCCCTCCGTCGGAAATACAGCTGCAGCGCGGCGAGACCCTGGAAGACACGGCCGGCGTCCTTTCCCGCTACCTCGACGGTATCGTCATCAGGACCTTCGAGCAGAAGGAACTGGAAGCCTGGGCACGGCACTCGACCATCCCCGTCATAAACGGCCTCTCCGACTTCTGTCACCCCTGCCAGATCCTCTCGGACATCATGACGATCAGGGAGTCGTTCGGACGGCTGAAGGGCGTGAAAATCGCCTATGTCGGAGACGGAAACAACGTGGCCCACTCGTGGATACTGGCCGCGGGCATCCTCGGGCTTGACCTTACACTGGCCGTCCCGAAGGGGTACGAGCCTCTGCCGGAGGTGCTGGGAGAGGCGCGCTCCAGGTTCCGCGGCGCCGGCGATCCTCCCCGCCTCTGTCACGACCCCGACACGGCCACCGCCGGAGCCGACGTTCTCTACACCGACGTGTGGACCAGCATGGGTCAGGAGAAGGAGCGGCGGGGGCGGCTCCGGGCCTTCCGCGGGTTCCAGATCAACAGCCGGCTGCTCTCTCTCGCCAACCCGGGCGCGGTGGTCATGCACTGCCTGCCGGCCCACAGGGGGGAGGAGATCACCGCGGATGTCCTCGACGGTCCGGCATCGCTCATCCTCGACCAGGCGGAGAACCGTCTGCATCTGCAGAAAGCGCTGCTGGTAAGACACCTGAGCCCGAAAAAGTGACGGGACCCCGACGCACGCTTAACCTGCCCAACGGGAGAGACTGGAAATGATACGAAAAGGAACCCGGAAGAAGAAAGTGGTTCTCGCCTACTCCGGCGGCCTCGACACGTCGGTCATCATCAAGTGGCTGGGCGAGCACTACAACTGCGACGTCGTGGCCTTTATCGCCGATCTCGGGCAGGGTGAGGACCTGAAGGCGATCCGCCGCAAGGCCCTGGATACGGGGGCCGTCAAGGCGGTGGTGAAGGACTGCCGCAAGGAGTTCGCCGAGCACTACGTCCTCCCCGCTCTCAGGGCCGGGGCCGTCTATGAGAGAAAGTACCTCCTGGCCACCGCCCTCGGGCGTCCGCTCATCGCGGAGCACCTGGTGCGGACGGCGCACAAGGAGGGGGCGGACGCCGTCGCACACGGCTCGACGGGAAAGGGCAACGACCAGGTCAGGTTCGACGTTTCCGTCAGGGCACTCGACCCCGCCCTGAAGATCATCGTTCCGATCCGGGAGTGGGAACTGAAATCACGCGATGAGGAGATCGCCTACGCCAGGAAACACAGGATACCGGTTCCCGTCACGAAGGACAAACCGTACAGTATCGACCGCAACCTGTGGGGCACGAGCATAGAGTGCGGGATTCTGGAGGATCCCTGGGAGTCCCCGCCGGACGACATCTTCTCCGCCGTCACACTCCCCCACCTGGCCCCTGCCAAGGCGCAGGAGATCGAGATCGGCTTCAGCAAGGGCGTTCCCGTGTCCCTGAACGGTCGCCGCCTTGACCTGGTCTCACTCATCAGGCAGCTCAACCGCACCGGCGGGAAACACGGTGTGGGCATAACCGACCTTGTGGAGAACCGCCTGGTGGGCATCAAGTCCCGCGAGATCTACGAGGCCCCGGGCGCGACGATCCTGCACACCGCTCACCGGGAGATGGAAAGCCTCGTCCTCGACAGGGAGACGCTGCACCTCAAGGAGATACTTGTTACCAAGTACGCGGAGCTGGTTTATTACGGCTGGTGGTTCTCACCCCTCAGGGAAGCTCTGGACGCCTTTGTGAATTCGACGCAGCGCACCGTGACCGGCCAGGTCCGCCTTCAGCTCTTCAAGGGCAGCTGCCGGCCGACGGGGCGCAAGTCCCCCCACTCGCTCTACGACCGCAAGCTGGCGACCTACGAGGAGGACGACGCCTTCGACCACAGCGCGGGCGAAGCCTTCTCGAAGATCTGGGGCCTGCCGCTGGAGACTCACGCGAGGGTCAGGAACAGGAGGCGGCGATGAAGAAAACGCCGTCACGCATGTGGGGCGGCCGCTTCGAGAAGGGCCCCGCCGCCGAGGCGGAGGCCTATTCCCGATCGCTGCATTTCGACAGCCGCCTGGCGCCGTACGACATCGAGGTGAGTCTTGCCCACTCCCGGGCGCTGAGGAAGGCGGGGATCCTCACGGAGAAGGAACTCCGCGCCATCCGCAGGGGCCTCCGGGAGGTGCGCAGGGAGGTCCTCTCCGGCAAGGCCTCTTTTCTCACCGGCGAGGAGGACATACACACCTGGGTCGAAAACCGTCTCCGGAAGAAGATCGGAGCGACGGCGGACAAGCTCCACACGGGCAGGAGCCGGAACGACCAGGTGGCGCAGGACCTGCGCCTCTTTCTCCTGGACCGGGTGGACGACGCTCTGGGTCTCCTGGTGAAACTGAAGGGCTCCCTCCTCGACACCGCCGAGCGGTATGACGGCGCCCTCGCGGCGGGCCACACCCACCTGCAGCCCGCCCAGCCGATCCTGCTGGCCCACCACCTTCTGGCCTACTTCGAGATGTTCCAGCGCGACAGCGAACGCCTCCGCCAGCTGCGGCCGAGGATCGCGGTCCTGACGCTGGGGAGCGGGGCGCTGGCGGGAACGTCCATTCCTCTCGACCGCCGCCTCGTGGCCAGGGAACTGGGGCTGAAGGAGATCTCGTCGAACAGCATGGACGCCGTCTCCGACAGAGACTTCGCCGTGGAGTTCATCGCCTGCGCCTCCCTGGTCATGATGCATCTTTCCAGGTTGAGCGAAGAGCTCATCCTCTGGTCCCACCCGTCCCTGGGCTGGGTCGATATCCCGGAGCAGTACTGCACGGGCAGCAGCCTTATGCCGCAGAAGAAAAATCCCGACATGGCCGAGCTGGCAAGGGGCAAAACCGGAACCGTGATCGGCCGCCTGACAGGTATCCTGACGGTGCTCAAAGGCCTGCCGCTGGCCTACAACCGGGACCTCCAGGAAGACAAGGGGGCCGTCTTCGACACGGCGGACATACTTCTTTCCTCTCTCGAAGTCATGGCCCCCCTCATGAAAGGCGTGGTCTTCAAAACCGAAAAGCTCCGCGAGACGGCGGAGGCGGGTTTTTCCTTTGCCACCGACCTGGCCGAGCATCTCGCCCTCCGGGGGCTGCCGTTCCGCCGGGCGCACGCCGCCGTGGGGGAGCTTGTCAAGTGGTGCATCGGAAAGAAAGTCTCACCCGACAGCCTCGCCCTCGAAGACCTCCGGCGGTTTTCGCCCCTCTTCGACCGTCGGTCCCTGAAGCTCATCTCCGCCGACGCCTCGGTGAGATCCAAGAAGCTTCCCGGCGGAACCGCCCCCTCGAGGGTGAGGGCGGCGCTCGCGGCGGCGAGGGAACGGAACACGTAGCCATTTAACCGATACGTTCCTCCCGCTCCCGCAGCAGCTCCTTCGCCCGCCGGGCGACCACACCGCTCACCCTCCCCACGGCCACCAGCTCCCGCAGGTCCGGCGACATCAGAAGGCGCAGAAGCCCCAGTGTTATCCGCACCGGCGTAGAGGGGTTGTGGACAAGGGTCACCTTCACCGGGTAGAGAGCGATCCAGCGGTGATGGGTGGCGACCAGTTCCAGAACGCCCTCCCCCGCATCCGTTCTGGAAGCGAGCCGGATCACGTCCCGGGGCAAGAGGCGGGGGTTGTCGAGAAGATTGGCGACAACCGCCGGGTCCGGATCGTAGAGCAGCCGGTCCATGAGAAAGACATCGCCCTGTCTGGCCCAGGCCTTTCTCACCCCCAGAGGCACCTCCTGGAGGTCTTTCGGCAGCCGCGAAACTGCCGGGACAAAGCGGCTGTCCATCTCCGGAAGCTCGAGGAGCATGCCCGCCAGATCGAACTTCCCCTCCCTCCGGGCGCACGCCTGAACCTGCCGGGAAAGGCCTTCGGGCCACGTTGAGCGCAGCTCGCCGCAGAGCATGGCCTGAACGGCCAGGTCCGAACCGGGCTCCTTGCGCTCCACCCCGTCGAGGACCCCCTGGAGAGAGGCGGCTATGATCTCCGGGGGAAGGGGCCTGAGCCGGGAGCCGAGGTAGAGCGCCGCCTTGCGCGGATCGTTCATCCCGGCAAGAGCGCGCAGGAGACGGGCGGCCAGTGAGGGCGCTCGGGACCGCAGAACCAGTCGCAGGCAGAGAAGAAGCGCTTCGCGGTCACCTTTCATGCTGCTCCCCCCATCAGCGCCATCGTAGCACAGCCCGCTGTCGTGCACGCTCTTTTCCAGGGCCCGCTGTCTTTTGACAACGAAAAAGGCGGCGGATAGAATTGGGCGGCTTTCGGCGGAGGCAAAGACAGCGATGTTCTGGAATGAAGAGATAGAGACCCTGGCCCGCCCGGAGCTGGAGCGGCTGCAGCTGCGCCGGCTGCGGCAAACCCTGGAGCGGGCAGTCCGCAGCCCCTTCTACCGCCGCCGCCTCACCGGAAGAGGCGAAGATCCGCCGCGGATTGAAAGCCTCGAGGACGTCGCGTCCCTGCCCTTCACGACGAAGGACGATCTTCGGAGCGATGAGAACTACCCGTACGGCTTTCTCACCGTCGACCGGGAACAGCTGGTCCGACTCCACTCCTCCTCGGGCACGACGGGACGGCCCACGACCATCCTTCACACCCGCGGCGACCTCGACTCCTGGACGGAACTGGTTGCCCGCTGTCTCACCATGGCGGGAGTGACGGCGAGCGACGTCTTTCAGAACATGATGGGTTACGGCCTCTTCACCGGCGGGCTGGGACTGCACTACGGCGCCGAGAGGGTGGGCGCCCTCACCATCCCCGCCGGCGCGGGAAACAGCAGGAAGCAGATCAGTCTCATGCGCGACTTTTCCACCACCGCCATCCATATCATCCCCTCCTACGCCCTGAGACTTCCCTCGACCTTCGAGAACATGGGATACGATCCGAGGGACCTGCCGGTCCGGACCGCCATTCTCGGAGCCGAGCCTCACTCCGACACCATCCGCCGCCGCATCGAGGCGCTGTGGGGCCTGAAGGCTTTCAACTCCTACGGCCTCTCGGAAATGAACGGTCCCGGCGTGGCCTTTGAGTGTGAATGCCAGGAGGGGCTGCACCTGTGGGAGGACAGCTACCTGGTGGAGATCATCGATCCCGACACCCTGGCGCCTCTTCCCGAAGGCGAGCGGGGCGAGCTGGTCCTCACCACTCTCACCAGGGAAGGCATGCCGCTGGTCCGCTACCGCACCCAGGACCTCACTTCGGCTCGCCGGGATCACTGCCCCTGCGGCCGCACGCACCTGCGCATAGACCGGATCACGGGCCGCACCGACGACATGCTGATCATCAAGGGCGTCAACATCTATCCCATCCAGGTCGAGCGGGTCCTCATGAGATTCAGCGAAATAGGAAGCAACTACCTGATAGTCCTGACCCGCGAGGAGCGCGTGGACCAGATGACCGTCATGGCGGAGCTGGAAAAGGGTTTTTTCCGGGGAGACCTGGCGTCCCTCGAGGGGCTGAGGAGCAGGATAGCGAACGAGCTGCGGGGGGAGATCCTGATCACCCCCCGGGTGGAGTTGGTCGAGGCGGGGAGCCTCCCGGTGGCGGAGGGGAAGGCCATCCGGGTGGAGGACCGCCGGAACGGGTAGCCGGGGGACAGGAGCCATGGCGCATCAGATCACGGTCTTTGCCGAAAACAAACCGGGACGGATAGAGCGGGTAACCCGGGTCCTGAAGGAGGCGGCCATCAACATCCGGGCCATCACCATCGCGACGAGCGACTCCTTCGGCGTCATCAAGCTGCTGGTGGACGATCCCGACGGCGCCCACGACGCCCTCGCCGCGGAAGGGATGTCTCCTTTCAAGCGGGAGATCGTCGCCGTTCTCATGGACGACCGGCCCGGAGGCCTGCATGCCGTGGCGGAGACCCTCGGCCGGGCAGGCATCAACGTCGAGGGCGCCTACGGGTTCGTCGTGGAGGACAAGAAGAGGGCGGTCCTCGTCATAGAGGTGGAAAAGATCCCGGAAGTCGATCGTCTCCTGCGGGAACAGGGGCTCTCCACGCTGACCGACGAAGAGATCTACTCCCTGTAGCCGCCCAGCACCCACTCCCCTTCTCTGAGGATCTCCCGGCGGCGGCCGGCGGCGGACTCGGCCCGCAGCGAGGCCCGAAAGACTACGTAGTCCTGGTGAAAAGGCGTACTGACCCGTCCGCCGAACGCGTGGTTGTCGCCGAAGGCGACATGGATTGTCCCCAGGATCTTTTCCGACTCGAGGATGTTGTCCGGCCGGCAGGCTCCGGGATTGGTGCCCACACCGAGCTCCGCCACGTTGGCGTTGCGCGGGTTCTGCCTCATTTTCCGGCGCAGCAGGTCCGCGTGGTCCCCCTCGCCCTCGATCTCGTGAAGCAGGCCGTCGCGAATCCAGAAAACGAGAGGTCTTTTCAGCCGGGAGACAGGGGACCATTCGGCGACAAGAACCCCCTGGGTCTTCCCCTCCAGGGGGGCTAGGTAGACTTCTCCCGCGGGCAGGTTGCCGAAGTCGCCCGGGCGGTGCAGGAGGCCGTCGTCCGACAACGCCTTCCGGCCGCCCGTATCGAATCGCAGGTAGGTGCCGTTGGGGGCACTGGCCACGATCCGCTTCGACCGGGAAAGAAGGGCCGCCCCCCTTCTCGCCATCCGGGCTTGGACCTTCCTGTCGAGGGCCATGGGGCCCGGTAAATTCCGGGGGTAAAAAAGGGGCATGGTGCCTTACGGGGCCCCGGCCCGGCAGGCGAAACTCCTGAACCTGGTGTGCGAAGTGGAATAGAACGACAGGCCGATGATGACGTCGGGAACGTTCGCGGAGGCCCTGCCGAGAATGCGCCGCGCCGCGGCAAGCTCCCCGGCCGCGGCCCCTTTTCCGATGATCTTCCGCAGGAGCCCCCTGCTCTTGAGCCGCGCCACCGCCTCCGTCCCGAAGCACGCCTTCCAGAGCTCTTCGGGGGGCTCGGCGCCGTGGGTCCCGGTGGGCTCGAACTCCACCAGGCGGGCCTCCCCGGCCATGCCGGCCGCCGTCTCGACGGCCTCCGCGGCGCAGCGCCGGCGGCGGCGTCCGACGCTGTCGGAGAGATGGGGAACATCCGTGAAGACGAGCACCTTTTCCCGCCGGCGAAGCCCCATGTTCTCCTTGAAGAGGCGTTCCAGGACCTGGTGGTATTTTTCTGCCAAGGGGGCCCTCCCGTTCTCTGTTTTTCACGGAGCCGATTTCGCCCATTTTATCACGGACGTGCCGCAGGGCGGTGACGGGGCTGCGTGTTGTCAGAATGACGGGCCGAAGGGCTCGGGATGACAGGGCTATGGGCGGTGTCACCTGTCATTGACAGGGATTCCTGGAGTCGATACCCTTTCGGGACCTCTGCTGCAGGAAGATCCTTGGGGAAAAGGGAGATGACGGGCGAAAAGACCGGGAAGCAGGCGGCCGTTCTCACCATCGGCAACGAGATACTCTGCGCCGACGTTCACGACTTCAACGGCTGCTGGCTCGCACGGGAGCTCTACCAGCTCGGGGTGGAAGTGGGGATCATGATCACCCTCCCCGACGACGAGCCTCTTGTGGCGGCGTACATCCGGGGCCTGGCCCGCCGCTACGCCCCTCTGATCACCACCGGCGGCATCGGGGCCACCCTGGACGACATCACCCGCCAGGCCGTGGCCCGCGCCACCCGCCGCCCTCTCGAGCTGCGCCGGGACGTGATCGAGGCACTGGAAAAAGCCAAGGGGAGAGCGCTCACGGAAACCCAGAAACGCCTCGCTGAGCTGCCCCGCGGGTGCCGGCTCATCCCGAACCGCATAGGACGCGCCCCGGGATTTGTCCTCGACAACATCTACGTCTTCCCCGGAGTTCCCGAGATGCTGCACGACATGTTCCCTCTCGTGAGCGCCGAGCTCCGGCGAGAGCCGTTCAAGTCCCGCATGCTGACAACGAGCTGTTTCGAATCGGAGATTGCCACCCTCCTGGAGGAGCTCTTCCGGAAATACCCGGGCGTCCGCATCGGCTCGTACCCCAAGAATGACGGCGAGGCCTACTTCGTCGAAATCGTCCTGAAGTCGAAGAACGAGAAAACGCTCGAAGCGGCCTTCACCTGGCTCGCCGAGCGCCTCCCCGGCCAGCCCGCCGCCTGATCGGGCAGCGAGGCCGGCGGAAGAATACTACCGCGACACTATGTCGTCGACGGCGGGAACGCGGTCGTCGAGGTAGCAGATCTCCTCGCGGACCTTCGCGACCTCGTCGAGGTCGATCTCGGCGATGGCGACGCACTCGTCGCTGCCGCACTCGCCGGAGGTCTCTCCGCGGGGATTGATCACGCCCGAATATCCGCCGAAGCGGACTGTGCCCCCCATCCCCGCCCTGTTGGCCCCGGCGACAAAGAGCTGGTTCTCGATGGCCCTGGCCCGCAGAAGCGTCCAGAAGTGATCGATGCGGGCCTCCGGCCACTGGGACGGAACAACGACGAGCTCCGCTCCCTCGAGGGCCAGGCGGCGGACAATCTCCGGAAAACGCAGGTCGTAGCAGAGGAGCACGCCCAGGGCGCCGAACTCCATCTTCACCACGGTAAGACTGTCGCCGGAGGCGAGAAAGACGTCTTCCTTCATCGGGCTGAAGAGATGGGCCTTGCGGTAGGAGCCGCGAACAGATCCGTCGGAACCGATGACGTAGGCGGTGTTGTAGATCCTGTCGCCTTCCTTTTCCGGCCAGCTCCCCACCACGGCCATGCCGTGCCTGCGGGCCACGTCCCCGACGGCACGGAGGGAAGCCGGCGTGCCGTCAGCGAAGCCGGGAAGCCGGCGGTAGGAAAATCCCGTCCACCACATCTCGGGGAGAACGGCAAGGGTCATCCCCGCGCCTCCGGCCTGCTCGAGAAAAGAGAGGGCTTTGGCGGTGTTGCCCTCCACGTCTCCCTCCCGGAGGGACATCTGGATGGCGGCGATCTTTACGGGCCGCATGCTACTGGTTCATGGAGTCGAGAAAATCCTGGTTGGTCTTCGTCTCCTTGAACTTCCCGAGGAGGAACTCCATGCTGTCCACCGCGCTCAGGGGGTTCAGGACCTTGCGCAGGACCCAGACCTTTTTGAGGACGTCGTCGGGAAGGAGCAGCTCCTCTTTGCGGGTGCCGGACTTGTTGATGTCCATGGAGGGGAAGACCCTCTTGTCCACCAGGCGGCGGTCGAGGTGAATCTCCATGTTGCCGGTGCCCTTGAATTCCTCGAAGATGACGTCGTCCATCCTGGAGCCGGTGTCCACGAGAGAGGTGGCGATGATCGTCAGGCTGCCGCCTTCCTCGATATTGCGGGCGGCGCCGAAGAAGCGCTTGGGCTTCTGCAGGGCGTTGGCGTCGATTCCTCCGGAGAGCACCTTGCCGCTGGGGGGGGTGACGGTGTTGTAGGCCCGGGCGAGCCTGGTGATGCTGTCGAGGAGAATGACCACGTCGCGCTTGTGCTCCACCAGCCGGCGGGCCTTCTCGATGACCATCTCCGCCACCTGAATGTGCCGCGTCGGCGGCTCGTCGAAGGTGGAGCTGATGACCTCGGCGTCGACGGTGCGCATCATGTCCGTCACCTCTTCCGGGCGCTCGTCGATGAGCAGGACGATCAGCCAGATCTCAGGGTGGTTCTTCACGATAGCCTTGGCGATTGACTGCAGCAGCATTGTCTTTCCCGTGCGGGGCGCCGCCACGATCAGACCCCTCTGTCCCTTGCCGATCGGGGAGAGCAGGTCCATGATCCGCATGGAGTAGTCCGTCTGGCTGTACTCCAGGTTGATCTTCTCGTCGGCATAGAGGGGAGTGAGGTTGTCGAAAAGTATCTTGTCCTTGGATGACTCGGGGTCCTCGAAGTTGACCGTTTCCACCTTGATGAGGGCGAAGTATCGCTCACCTTCCTTGGGAGGCCTGATCTGGCCCGAAATGGTGTCTCCCGTTTTCAGGTTGAAGCGGCGGATCTGCGATGGCGACACGTAGATGTCGTCCGGTCCGGGCAGGTAGTTGTAGTCCGGCGCCCGGAGGAAGCCGAATCCGTCGGGAAGGGTTTCGAGTACACCTTCGCCGTACACGTTCCCGTCGAGGGCGATCTGGGCCTTGAGAATCTCGAAGATCAGCTGCTGCCGCTTCATTCCCCCGCCGCCCTCGACTTTCAGATCCTTGGCGATCTGGTTCAGTTGCTTGATGGGCTTTTCCTTCAACTCCACTATGTTCATGCTTTCCTCCTGGAATGGGCTCCCCCGGAATCTTCAGGGGAAAAAATCGATACGACGCGAGATCAGGCGGCTTTACCTCTGGATTATCTTCTGCACACTGCGGACGGATGTCCCGACTGCTTTTATCTCAGCTTGGAAACAGGTTCTTTCTCAACTCTTCTATGCGGTTTTGTTTTCCGGGGCAAGATACCTGACGGTGATTTATTACGAGAATACTTGGAAACTACCCCTTTCTCCCCCGCCTGTCAAGTGCTTTTTGTTACCTTCATCAGGCGTCGCGTGAGATCCTCGGGCGTCACGCCCGAAAGGTGAAACACCTTGTTTCTCGACCTGGCGCCGGCGGCGAGGGTCACCCGCGAACGTGGCAGCCCGAGGAGCCCGGCAAGAAGCTTCCGCGCCTCCTCGTTGGCCTTCCCCTCCAGGGGAGGGGCATTCACACGCAGCACAAGAGCCCCGTCCCTCAAGCCGCCCGCTCCCCTTCGCGATGACCGGGGATGAAGGCGAACTTCCAGTGCGGCGCCGTCAGCGGCGGGGCGGACCTTCAGCCGTGTCACTGCTCCGACAGTTGGCGCGACCTCTCGGTGGCTGCCCTGACGGCCTCCATGACCATTCCTTCGAAGCCCGTCTCCTGCAGCACGCCTATCCCCTGGATGGTCGTGCCTCCCGGGGAGGCTACCTGGTCGCGAAGCTGCAGAGGGTGCTTGCCTGTTTCAAGAACCATGCGGGCCGAGCCGAGGACCGTCTGAGCGGCCAATTCCAGGGCCGTCGCCCTCGGCAGACCTTCTCTCACACCGCCGTCCGCCATTCCCTGGATAAGGGAGAAGACGTAGGCCGGTCCGCTCCCCGACAGCCCCGTCACCGCATCCATGAGCGATTCCTCGAGCTCAACAACCCGCCCCACGGCGCCGAAGACACGCATCACGAGCTTCCGGTCCGCCGCCGTCACGGTGCGGCCGCAGCAGACCGCCGTGGCTCCTTCGCCGACGAGGGCAGGGGTGTTGGGCATCGCCCGAACCAGGCGCGCCGGTGTCTTGAGCCTGGATTCTATCTGGAAAAGAGAGACCCCCGCGGCCACCGATATCAGGAGCTTGCTCCGGTCGAGGACGGCGCCGACTTCCTTGAGCACGCTGTTGACTTTCGCCGGTTTTACGGCAAGAACGACGATGTCCGCACCGCTCACCAGTGCCGCGTTGCCCGAGACCTTTTTCACCCCGTACGCCCTGACCAGAACGGCCTCTCTCTTCCTGCTCGGATCGCTGACCAGAACGCTCCCGGGGCCGAACAACCCGGCAGAAAGCAGCCCCTTGACGAGCGCCTCGCCCATGTTTCCCGCCCCTATGAATCCGATCTTCTTCTTCTGCACGTCCCGCCTCCCGTTCGCTGATGATCCGGTCCCGCCCGGCAACGCCAACCTGCCGGAGACACCGGTCTTTTACCGTGAGGGAAAAACCCTGTCAAGGAAAACCCCCTTTCACCGATACGATCGCGGGCCGAAGATGGCGCTTCCGACCCTGACGATGGTCGCCCCCTCCTCCACGGCGACCTCGTAGTCGGCAGTCATCCCCATGGAGAGATCCCTGAGAGTGCCGGGAGGGCAACAGCTGCCGTCCCACTCCTCCCGCAGTCGCCGCAGGCGGGCAAAGTACGGACGGGAATCTTCCGGATCTTCCGGCCAGGGGGGAATGCTCATCAGGCCCCTCAGGACCAGGCTGGGAAAACCGGCTATGGACTCAATGAGGGAGGGGGCCTCTTCGGGGCGGATTCCGCTCTTTGCCTCCTCCTCGGCCTCTTTCACCTGGATGAAGATCTCGAGCCTCCTGCCCGCCTCCCCCGCCCGCCGAGCCAGCGCCGCCGCCAGTGCAACCGAGTCGACGGACTGGACGGCGGCAAAGAGCTCCGCCGCCGCTCTTGCCTTGTTCTTTTGCAGATGACCGATCATGTGCCAGGTCACCGCCGATCCGACGGCCTCTATCTTGACCCGGGCCTCCTGGACACGGTTCTCCCCGAAGAGAGTCTGCCCGGCGGCCACGGCCTCCCGGATTCTTTCGGGGGAAACCGTCTTGGTCACCGCCAGAAGCGCCACTTCGCCGGCGGACCTGCCCGATCGCTTCGCCGCCGCGGAGATCCGGGAGCGGACCTCGCCCAGGGCCTGCGCCACCGTCATTCTTCCGGAGGTCATGACAACCCATTCTCCGGACGCGCACCGGGCTGTCAAGTGACGGGGCCGGACGGGGCCGGACGGCTCAGTCGGCGGCGCCGGCGGAGGAAACGCAGGCGTAGGCGAGCATTCTTCCCGTCCTCTCGCCGTCGCGGCGGTGGCTGAAGAAAAGGTCCTTCCTGCAGCAGGTGCAGAGGGGAACGACACCTATGTTCCCCGTCTTCAGGCCCGCCTCGATAAGCTGGACGGCGTTGGCCTTCTGCAGATCGAGTCTCCACGGCTCGGACCGTTTGAAGACCTTCCGCACAAAACCGGCTCCCCATTTTTCCCGGAAAGCCTCATAGACTTCGTCGCCCACCTGGTAGCAGCAGGCTCCGATCGCCGGCCCCAGCCCCGCCGCTGCCCCGGCGGGGTCCCCTCCCCCCAAGGACTCCAGGGCCCTGACCGCCACCCCCTCCAGGGTGCCTTTCCACCCGGCGTGGGCCACACCCGCCGCGGCTCCGTCCGCGGAGGCAACGATCACCGGGAGACAGTCCGCCGTGAGGATTCCCAGTGTCACCCCCCTGCGCGACGTGACGATGGCGTCGGCGGGAGGGCAGTCGAGCCGGTGGTGGCAAGCGGCGCCGGCGGCGGCCCTCACCACCACCGCCCCGTGAATCTGGCTGACCAGGGCCCAGCGGCGGGACGGAAGGGCGGCCGCTTCCTCCAGGCGCCGCCAGTTTTCTCGCACCCGCTCCGGGTCGTCCCCCTGCCGGGACGTGAAGTTGAGGCTGGCGAAAGCCCCCCGGCTCACGCCGCCGTAGCGGAGCGTGAAGCCGTGACTCACACCGCGCTTCTCGAGAAGATCCAGGGCCAGGCGGGATAGGCGGCCGCGGCGGTACTCGTGAACAACCATGTCCGTCATGTCTTCCCCGCCTCTTCCCCGAGGGCCCGCTCGTACTCCTGCCACAGCCTCTCCCGGCGCAGGCCGGTGCCGATGAAATCCCAGGGGAAGAGCTCGTCCTTATCACGGGCACGGTAGACGAGGAAATCGGGGTTGAAGGGCGACTCCCTGAGGGCCCGGCTCCAGTCCCCTCCGAGACGGTGAACCCTCTCCAGGATGTCCGCCGTCCGCCGGTCTCCCCGGGAAAGCAGGGCCTGCACGTAGGCCCATTTGGGCAGATCGTGAGTTACCGTCACGTTGGGGATCTTCCCGATCTGTTTCGACAGGAGGCGCAAGGCCGCCTTGAGCTCTTTCACGTCCGCGAAGGGGTGCCACTGAAAGGGCGTCCAGGCCTTCGGAACGAAGCAGCTCACACTGGCCCTGATCGTTCCGATTCGGCCGTGCTCCCGGCTGGCGGAGACCACCCGGTGCCTCACCTTTCTCAGAAGGGCCGCTATGGCGTCCCGGTCCCCGGCGGTCTCCGTCGGCAGCCCTATCATGAAGTACAGCTTCAGGTTGGGAATACCCGCCGCCGCCGCCGCTTCGACGGCGGCGAGGATCTGCTCATCGCTTATGCGCTTGCCCACGGCCCGGCGCAGGCGCTCGCTTCCCGTCTCCGGAGCGAGAGTCACCGTCCTGCAGCCGCCCCGCCTGAGCAGGTCCAGGAACTCCGGCTCGAGGCGATCGACCCTCAGCGAAGATACGGAGAATTGCCGGCCCCGGTCCAGGAGCGCCTTCATCAGATCCTTTATCCTCGGATGGTCCGCCACGGCGGAGCCGAGGAGGCCGAAACGCTCGAACATCAGCGCCCCCTCATCGGCGAGAGCCTTCAGGGATTCCAGCGAGCGATGGCGCAGGGGCCGGATGAGATGACCGGCGGCGCAGAAGCGGCATCCTCTCCCGCACCCCCGATTCACCTCCATCAGAAAGAGGTCTTCGAATTCGCTCCCCGGCGCCACGATGCGGCTTACAGCCGGGTAGGGGTCGAGGTCGCGGGTAACTGCCCTGACGACTTTCGCCGGAGCCGGCGGCGCGGCGGTGAATCCCGCCAGCGTCCCGTCCGCGGCGTACGAGGGTTCGTAGAGGGAGGGGACGTAGACCCCCTCCACGGACGAGAGTTTTTCCAGGCGGGCCATCCTGTCCGCCTCGCCCCCCCCGCTTTCCCGTGCGGCCTCGACGAGCGGCGCCAGAACCTGCTCGCCCTCTCCCAGGACAATGGCGTCCATGAATTCCGCCAGGGGCTCGGGATTCAGGCTCGGAGCGATGCCTCCGGCGATAACGAGAGGGTGCGGCCGCTTCCGCAGGCCGGAGCGGAGAGGGAGGCCGGCGAGGGCAAGGATCCGCAGCACCTGCGGGTAGTCGTTTTCAGCGGAGACGGAGAAGGCGAGGAGATCGACTCGGCCCGGATCGACGGCGGCATCGAGGAGAATAAGCTCCTCGCCCTCCTCGTCTAGAAAGACCCGGCCGGCGGCGACGTCATCGAGAACTGAGAAGCCGTGCAGAACGGTCTGAAAGCCAAGGGAGGACATGCCGGCCCGGTACGAGCCCGGATAGACCAGGGCGACACGAAAACTCCGGCCGAAACGCGGAGGCGACCACCCCCGCTCTCCCCGGCCCGGCTCCTGTTTCTCAGACCGGGCAGGCATTCACTCCTCCTTTCGGAGGGCAGTGCAAATCATGCTCCGCCGTCAGTCTGCCTGCTTTCGGAGGAAGGTCGGCACGTCCAGATCGTCCTCTTCGAAGTCTCCATCGGGAGAGTAGAAGTCCAGCCCGTTGCTCACCTTTCTGCGGCGGATAGCCGGTCGCTCAAGGGCCCGCTCCTTCTGCGCCCGGAAGGCCACGGAGTGGGGAAGCTCGTCGGTGCACCGCTGGCTGTCGAATCCCGTGGCGATCACGGTGATGACGACATCCTCCTCCTGGTCCTCCTTGACCACTGAACCGAAGATGATATGGGCCTGTTCGTCCGCCGCCTTCTGGATGATGTTCAGCGAATCCGTCACTTCCTGCAGGGCCAGATCGGGCCCGCCGGTGATGTTTACCAGCACACCCTCGGCGCCTTCGATGGACCCTTCTTCGAGAAGCGGAGACGCTATAGCCTTCTGGGCCGCTTCCACCGCCCGGTTCTCTCCCCGGGCGACACCGGTCCCCATCACGGCCCTTCCCATCCTGGCCATAATGGTTCTCACGTCGGCGAAATCGAGGTTGATGAGGCCGGGAACGGTGATGAGATCCGAAATCCCCCGGACGGCCTGCTGCAGAACGTCGTCGGCCATCTGGAAGGCTTCCAGGAGGGTCGTCTTCCGCTCAACGATGCCGAGAAGCCGCTGGTTGGGAATGACGATCAGGGTGTCCACTACGTCTCTCAGCTCCCTCAGGCCCTCCTCGGCCTGACGCGCGCGGCGCTGCCCCTCGAAGGGAAAGGGTTTTGTCACCACTCCGACGGTGAGGATGTCCAGTTCCTTGGCGACCTTCGCCACCACCGGCGCCGCCCCCGTTCCCGTGCCGCCCCCCAGGCCCGCGGTAAGAAAGAGCATGTCCGCATCCTGGATGGCTTCGGCGATCCTGGCGGAATCTTCCATGGCCGCCTTGCAGCCGATCTCCGGGTTCGCTCCCGCCCCCAGGCCCCTCGTCAGCTTGGCGCCGAGTTGAAGCTTCAGCGGCGCCAGGGACGTGCTCAGGGCCTGCATGTCCGTGTTGGCCGCGATGAACTTCACGTTCTCGATGCCGGAGCAGATCATCGTGTTGATGGCGTTGCCTCCGCCGCCGCCCAGGCCGATGACGCGGATGTCCGCTCCCGTCACCATTTCTTCTTCGAACTCAAAATTCATTCTCTCACCTCCCCTTCCGGTTTAGAAAAACTCCTGAAACCAATCTTTCATCCTCTTGAACACGCGCCCGAACAGGCGGTCGTCACTGCTCACTCTTCCGAAGCGGCCGGCGTCCTGATGCTTCATGCCGTAAAGGACCAGGCCCGCTCCGGTGGTGTAGATCGGGCTGCTGATGATATCCACCAGACCGCCGATATCCCGGGGAACCCCCCTCCGGACGGGGAGGTCGAAGACCTGCTCCGCAAGCTCCGGCATTCCTTCAAGGATGACCGTCCCACCGCTGATCACCACGCCGGAGGCGATCATCTCCTCGAAGCCGGACTTCTGGATCTCGCGCTTGGCGAGGGCGAAGATCTCTTCCGCCCGGGGCTCGATGATCTCCGCCATGACGTGGCGGGAAATCACCCTCGCGTCCCTTCCACCCACTGACGGAACCTCCACCGTCTCGTCGCCCGTCACCATTGACGTCAGGGCGCACCCCGCCTTTTTCTTGAGCTTCTCCGCCTCGGCCGTCGGCGTTCGCAGGCCCACGGCCATGTCGTTGGTGATGTGGTTCCCCCCGAGGGCCAGGACCGATGTGTGCCAGATGCTTCCCTGAACGAAGATGGCAATGTCCGTCGTCCCCCCGCCCACATCGACGAGGGCCACGCCGAGCTCCTTTTCGTCGTCCGTCAGGGCGGCGTAGGAGGAAGCGAGCTGCTGCAGAACGATGTCTCGCACCTCCAGCCCCGC
>JAUWCW010000231.1 GCA_030609125.1 Candidatus Rokuibacteriota bacterium | reverse complement strand
AGCTGGTCGACCTTGGCGTCCAGCTCCTCGATCTTCTGGCGCAGCTGATCGTAGAGGCGCGCGTTCTCAACGGCCACGGCGGCCTGATTGGCGAAAATGCTCATCAGGTTCATCTGGGCCTCGGCGATAGGCCTTCTGCTCGTCTTGTTGTCGAGAGCGATGACTCCCACGGCGCGGTCTTTCACCACCAGGGGGACGACGATGAAGGATCGAGAGCGCAGAAACTTGATCCTGTCATAGGGCTCGGCAAGACGAAGACTCTGGGGGATCTCGACGCCTTCGTCGAAGCGCAGGGCTTCTTTCTTCTCGAACGCCGCCGCGAGGGCTCCCCCGTCGGCTCCCACGGGCACACGGATGTTCTCCAGCGGTTCGTCTCCCTGGCCGATAGCAGCGCGGCATTCGAGAAAGGTGTTGTCCGGATTGGGGAGCATGAGATTGATCCGGTCGATATCCACGACGTCGTGGGCCCCCGTGATGATCAGGTCCAGGATGTCCTTCAGCGTGAGTGTCTGCTGCATGGCCAGCCCGATCTCGTGAAGAGTGGTCAAGTTCTTGTTGGAGACCGCCAGCTTGGCGTTGATTTCTTCGAGCTGCTGGTTCGACCTGTGGAGACTTGTGTTGAGGTCCTCCATCTCCTGATAGTAGGGGCGGATCACGATGCGGATCGCCAGGAAGTTGAAGACCATGATGAGCAGGGCGCTGACGAGGGCGGTGTAGAGAATGTACTTCTTCACCCTCTCCAGCTCCGAGTTGGCACTGCTTACAGGCTCGTCCACCCCGATCAGCAGGCCCCTGCCGGGGATGGTGCGGAAAGCGAGAATCCTCTTTTCCCCGAACTGGCTGTAGGTGCCGAAGCCCTCGTCGTACTTCTTGACGATGTCGCCGATTTTTTCCTTGAAGACCCCCGTCCCGGAGGGGCGGGGAGAGGCATACTGCAGGTTGACGACCACATTGCCGAACTTCTTCTTCTTCTTGATGTACTCTTCCCGAAAGAGCGGGTCGGGGTTGTAGAGCATGTAGCCTTCGCTGTCCATGATCCAGGCCGAGCCGGTCTTCTTGATCTTGAGCATGACGATGCTGTCGCCCAGCTCTTCGACGGGTCGGTTCCCGGCCATCTGAAGCGCGTCGCTCATCTCTTCAACCATCTGCATGGCGCCCATCTTGATGGAGTCCTGGCTTATTCGGACCACCGTGAAACCGGCTACGGCCAGAAAGACCGTCACCACTGCGTAGGTCGTCGCCGTCAGGCGAAACCCGAGACTTCCCGTGAACCCTCTTCTCACTTCTTCCTCCACCTCATCGCGGTCCGGCTCCTACTCCTCCTGCTCTTCCACGTCATGACAGCCTATACCGCACTCGCCCTCGACCTCACCCCTCACCAGCTTGGCCAGCATGCTGGAGTGAAACATGTGGCACGTGTAGCAGGTCGTCTGTCCCTTGCTGTCCACCGGCGTTCCGGCGGCGAACTCCGTCTTGGCAGCGACGCCCACCTTGTGCATATGAGTGAACGACCCCATCTCGTGGCACTTGCCACAGAGTTGGTTTTTCGGCAGCACAAGAAGCTTCTTATCGCCCGCCGCATGAGGGTCGTGGCAGCCGCTGCACTCCCCGTTCTCGACAGGCATGTGAATGGTAGCGCGCGAAAACTCCCTGAGAATCCCCTGATGGCAGCCGATGCAGAGCCGGTCCACCTTCTTGCGAAGGAGAAACTTCTCGCTCGAACCGTGCGGGTCGTGGCAGACAATGCACATCCCCGCCGCCGTGGGACCGTGTATGAACGCCCTTGCCGCTATGGTCTCCTTGACTTGTTCGTGGCACGTATAGCAGAGGTCGGGACCGAACGACCGAAGCTCGTACTTGTTGGGGAAGCTCTGGTAGTCATGGCAGGGAAGGCAGCCGCCGACGGTTATCGGTCCGTGGGTGTAGATGTCTTCGCTCAGGTTTGCGTGGCAGCTGCCGCAGGTCTTGCTCTGCTGGAGGCTGGACTTGTCCTTCAACTCCACGTCCAGCTGGTGGCACTTGCGGCAGACATCACTCTCCTCACCGTGGTGGAAGCGGTAGAGCGGAAGCTCCGACCGGATATCGTCTCTCATGGTCGCTTCCCGGAAAAGGACGGCCGACTGGGACTTCACCTTGCCCTCGCCCACCTGGCCCTTGACTTCGAGAAGGTTTATCGCCAGGGAGAGGTTGGTGCGGTAGTGAAAGATATTGTCCTTGGAGCGCACCATTTTCTCCGGGAGGTTGTTCAGTCTCGTGGCCACGTCTTTCGTTCCCTCGCCGCTGATGTGGCCGACGACGTAGACCCTGTTCTGGGTCGTCTTGGTGAAGCTCTCGGGCACGTAGATGGTGATGGCCCCCTCGTCGCTCACCGCCGCCACTGCTCCGGACGACTCCTCTGTGACGAGGCTCTCGATTATCTTGTCGATTTCTATTTCGTCCGCTTCCGTGTAGCCGATGATCCTCCTTCGTATCGTCCCCGACCGATCGATGATCAGCGTGGTGGGGAGCGTGTCGATGCCGTACTCTCGACTGATGGCGAGCTTTTCGTCGATGACCAGGTTCAAACGTATGTCCTTGGCGAACCCGCGAAAGAACTTGATGACGCGCTGCGGGTTGTAGATGTCGAGGTAGATGTTGAAGATGGCCAGCTCGTCTTCGGAATACCGCTTTCTCAGCTTGATGAGATTCGGCACCGTCACCATGCATGAACTGCAGTAAATGGAGCCGAAATCGAGGAGAATAACTTTCTTGCCCAGGTGCTCGCCGAGGTCGACTTCCTCCTCGAGCAGAAAATCCTTGGCCTTGAACTCGAGGGCCTTCTGCCCCTCTTCGAGTTTCGCCGACGCCGGCGGGGCCAGGGCCGCCAGGATCATCGCCGCCACGGCACCGGCCAACGACAGACCTGCTATCCTGGGAAGCCTCATTATCCTTCTCCGGAATCAGTCCGGACTGCCTACCCTTTTACCAGCATCTTGGCCACCATAACTCTCAGGTCCTTCGCTGTTATTCGGCCCAGGTGCCCCGAATAGACCCGCCCCTTGCCGTTGATGAGGTAGAGAACGGGGGTGCCCGCAACCTGGTAGGGATCGGAAATCCTGAACATGTCCCCGTCGAGTTCGTCAAGAAGAACCGTGAAGGTGTAGCCGTACTGCTTGACGAACCCTTTTATGCCTTCCAGAAAGGGCGCGCCGTCGAGGTTGACGGCGATAACCCCCAGGTTCTTTTTCTTGAACTCGTGGTAGATCTGCTCGATTATGGGCATTTCGTCCCGGCAGGGCTCGCAGAAGATCGACCAGAAGATGATCACGTGAGGACGCGTCTGGGCATATTCGGCAAAATCGAACTCGTTCCCGTTGATGTCGCTGACCTTGAAGGTCGGCGCCAGGCTCCCTTCGGGGAGAAGTTTCATGCCCTTGATTACGGGGATGGGCGTGAAGCCGGTCTCCTCTTCCTCGCTCCTGACCCTGTCCGCAGCGGCCGAGATCAACAGAAGGGCCGCCACCAGATAGAGACTGCACCGCGCCAGAAGTCCGTGACCCCCCTTCATCGTTTCCTCCCTGTTGTGAGTGTTCCCGTCCCAGTCACCTGAGAGAGAACCTTTGCACCGCGTCGTTGCCCGTATCGGCAACCCAGATTTTCCGTGTGCGCTCCTGCACGCTGAAGCCCATGGGCTCAACGAAGAGGTCATTCGCCTCCCAGATGGAATCGATGTACCGGCCATCCGCTCTGAAGCGCCGGATGACGCCGTTCACATGATCCAGAATATAGACGTAATCATCGTTGTTGTCTATTTCGATCCTTGTCGGCTCGCAGGCCTCCACCTCGTCGTAGGGGTAGGTGACATCCCAGTACTTCTCAACCTCTTCCCGACCGCTCTGGAGGGTGAGAATCTGTATCAGGCATGTCCCCTCCTCCAGTCCGTAGCCGAGCAGGTAGAGAAAGCCGAATCTCTCATCGAACCATGCTATGGAGGTAAGACGGGAAAAGTCCCCCTTTCTCCCCCCTTCGAAGCGGCCCCACTCGTCGACGAAGACTCCCGCCGGATTAAACTTCTGGACCCGGTGGTTGCCGGCGTCGAGAACAAAGACATTCCCTTCGTCGTCAAAGGTCATGTCTACGGGGTTGTTGAACTTGCCCGGAGCCGCT
>JAUWCW010000271.1 GCA_030609125.1 Candidatus Rokuibacteriota bacterium | reverse complement strand
GTGATCGCCAACGTGATCATGAAGCGCCTGAGCGTCACGGGAAGGGAAACCGTGGCACGCCGGTGGGACGGGACCATTCTCTGGGGCTACCCGGTGCTCTACGTCCTCGGTTTGGGGTGGAGCTACATGCATTTTTTCGCGTAGGACGGCGCCGCCCGGCAACTGCCATCGCCATACTCTTTGGGCATGATGTCCTGCAGTAACGACAACACCCCCGTGGTGATCATCGAGCACCTGGTCCGAAGATCAGCTCCTTCTTCCTGATAGCGCTGTAGCGGCTCGTGCGGAACGAGACGCGGCCTTCCAGGGAATGGAGGAGAGGATTTCAGGTCTGAAAGTGTGGTTCTCCGGGATGCACGAGCGCTCCGGTCGACCTTTACACACCGGGTCATGCTCCACTATACTTCCACATCGAGCCCTGGATTCCAGCCCGGAGGAACTCATCTCCGCGGCGCCGGGACCTGGATCACCCGTCTTCTGGTCAAAGGAGAAAGGAGCGTTTCGATGCCTCGTCGCGAAGACATCAAAAAGGTCATGATCATCGGTTCCGGCCCCATCATCATCGGCCAGGCCTGCGAGTTCGATTACTCGGGGACCCAGGCCTGCAAGGCCCTGCGGGGACTCGGCTACGAAATCGTCCTCGTCAACTCCAATCCCGCCACGATCATGACCGACCCGGAAACGGCCGACGTCACCTACATCGAGCCCCTCAACCTGGAGACCATGGAGAAGATCATCGTCAAGGAGCGCCCCGACGCGCTGCTTCCCAACCTCGGCGGCCAGACGGCCCTCAACCTCTCCTCCGAACTGCACCGCAAGGGTATTCTCGAAAAGTACGGCGTGAAAATCATCGGCGTCCAGGCCGACGCCATCGAGCGGGGAGAAGACAGGATAGCCTTCAAGGAGACCATGAACCGCCTCGGCATCGAAATGCCGCGAAGCGAGGCGGCCTCCAGCGTCAAGGAGGCCGAGAAGATTGCCGGCGAGATCGGCTTTCCCCTGGTTATCAGGCCCGCGTACACCATGGGGGGCACCGGGGGAGGCCACGTCTACAACATGGAGGAGTTGAGGACCGTCGTGACCCGGGGACTCGCCGCCAGCATCGCCAGGCAGGTCCTCGTCGAGGAGTCGGTCGTCGGCTGGGAGGAGCTCGAACTGGAGGTGGTCCGCGACGCGAAGAGCCGGATCATCACCGTCTGCTTCATCGAGAACGTCGACGCCATGGGGGTGCACACCGGCGACTCCTTCTGCACCGCCCCCATGCTCACTATCGACCAGAAGCTGCAGGAGCGGCTGCAGAAGCACTCCTACGACATCGTGAACGCCATCGAGGTCATCGGGGGGACCAACATCCAGTTCGCTCACGACCCGAAGACCGGCCGCGTGGTGGTGATCGAGATCAACCCCCGCACCTCCCGCTCCTCGGCCCTGGCCTCCAAGGCCACGGGCTTCCCGATCGCCCTGGTTTCCTCGAAGCTCGCCGGCGGTCTCGACCTCGACGACCTCCCCTACTGGCGGGGCGGCACCCTCGAGAAATACGCGCCCTGGGGCGACTACGTGGTGGTGAAGTTCGCCCGCTGGGCCTTCGAAAAGTTCCATGATGCCGAGGACAAACTCGGCACCCAGATGCGCGCTGTCGGCGAGGTCATGAGCATCGGCAAGACCTACAAGGAAACCCTGCAGAAATCGATCCGCTCCCTGGAGCAGGGGCGCTACGGTCTCGGCTTCGCCGGGGATTTCAACGAAAAGAGTCTCGACGATCTCATGGACATGCTCCGGGACCCCACGAGCGAGCGGCAGTTCATCCTCTACGAGGCGCTGCGCAAGGGCGCCGGCATCGACGAACTCTACGAAAAAACCTACATCAAGCCCTGGTTCCTTGAGCAGATGAAGGCGCTCGTAGAGCTGGAGGAGAAGATCCTCGACCACCGGGGAGGTCTCCCTCCCGACGACCTCCTGGTGCAGGCCAAGAAGGATGGTTTCTCCGACCGGTATCTCGCCGGCCTTCTCGGCGTACAGGAAAAAGAGATCCGGGAGCACCGCGTCGCCCTGGGAGTGCGCCACGGCTACCAAGCCCTGCCGGTAAGCGGCGTCGAGAACGCCGCCTACTACTACTCCACCTACAATGCGGCCGACGAGGTCCCCACCAGCGACCGGCGCAAGATCATGGTCCTCGGCGGGGGCCCGAACCGCATCGGACAGGGGATCGAGTTCGACTACTGCTGCGTCCACGCCGCCTTCACCCTGCGCGAGGAGGAGTGGGAGTCCATCATGGTCAACTGCAACCCCGAGACGGTCTCCACCGACTACGACACGTCGGACAAGCTCTACTTCGAGCCCCTCACCGTCGAGGATGTCCTGGCCATCTGCGAGAAGGAGAAGCCGGAGGGGGTGATCGTCCAGTTCGGCGGCCAGACGCCCCTGAATATCGCCGCCGAGCTGGCCGAGGCGGGCGTGAAGATCCTCGGCACCACCCCGGAGACCATCGATCTGGCCGAGGACCGCGACCGCTTCCGGCAGATGATGAACAGACTCGGCATCCCCCAGGCCGAATCCGGCATGGCCAGCACCCTCGAAGAGGCGCTGGAGGTGGCGGCCCGGATAGGCTACCCGCTCATAGTCAGGCCTTCCTACGTCCTCGGCGGCCGGGGAATGGAAGTCGTCCACGACGAAGAGATGCTGCGCCACTACGTCGCCGCGGCGGTGGATGTGACGCCGGAGCGTCCCATTCTCATCGACCGGTTTCTCTCCGACGCCCTCGAGGTCGAGGCCGACGCCATTTCCGACGGTACCGACGCCTTCATTCCCGCCGTGATGGAGCACATCGAGAGGGCCGGGATCCACTCCGGCGATTCGGCCTGCGTCATCCCTCCCGTGAGCATCTCCGACCGGCACCTGGAGACGATACGGGACTACACCCGCAGGATCGCCGTGGAGCTCGGCGTCGTCGGCCTGATGAACATCCAGTACGCCATTGCCGGAGACACGGTCTACGTCCTCGAGGCCAACCCGCGCGCCTCCCGCACCGTGCCCATCGTCTCGAAGGTCTGCAACATCCCCATGGCCAGGATCGCCACCAGGGTCATGCTCGGCGCGAAACTGGCGGACATGAACCTCAAGGCGCTCTCGGTGCCCCACTACGGCGTCAAGGAGGCCGTTTTCCCCTTCAACATGTTCCCCGAGGTCGACCCCGTGCTGGGGCCGGAGATGCGTTCCACCGGCGAGGTGCTGGGCATGGCCGACAGCTTTGGCCTCGCTTTCTATCGGGCCCAGGAGGCGACCCAGCTGCGGCTGCCGACCGAGGGCTGCGTGCTCATCACCGTGGCCGACCGCGACAATGAGTCGGTGGTGGAAGTGGCCCGCATGTTCCGCGAGCAGGGATTCACCATCAAGGCCACCTCAGGGACCAGAGAAATGCTTGAAAGAGAAGGTGTCGAAGCCGAAGTGGCGGCGAAGCTCCACGAGGGGCGCCCGAACATCCTTGACGCGATCATGAACGACGAGATCCAGCTGGTCGTCAACACGCCCGTGGGCAAACGGGGCAAGCACGACGACTCCTACATCCGCAAGGGCGCCATCAGGCAGCGGATACCCTACA
>JAUWCW010000160.1 GCA_030609125.1 Candidatus Rokuibacteriota bacterium | reverse complement strand
TCTGGGGCGCTTCCCTACTTACCGACGGGGAAGGAGAGGCGGAGATTGAGTTCGACATGCCGGAAAACCTCACCGGGTGGAAGATCCGCGCCTGGGCCCTCGGGCACGGAACGCTCGTCGGCGAGGGGACGGCCGAGACGGTGACGGCGAAGGATCTGATCCTCCGGCTTCAGGCCCCCCGCTTCTTCGTGGAGAAGGATGAAGTGGTCCTGTCGGCGAACGTGCACAACTACCTGAAAGAGGACAAGTCGGTCCGGGCGGTGCTGGAGCTCGAGGGCGGCTCCCTCGTGCCGATGGGCATGAAAGAGCAGGTGGTCGAGGTCCCCTCCGGCGGGGAGGCCCGGGTGGACTGGCGGGTCCGGGTCGTTCGTGAAGGGGAAGCGATCGTTCGCATGAAGGCGCTCACGGACGAGGAGTCCGACGCGGTGCAGATGCGGTTTCCCGTCTACGTCCACGGGATGCTGAAAACCGAGTCTGTGAGCGGCGTGGTCCGCCGGGATGAGGGTTCGCGGTCCTTCACCTTCACCGTTCCCGCCGCGAGGCGTCTGGAGCAATCGAGGCTCGAGATCCGATATTCGCCCACGCTGGCCGGCGCCATGGTGGACGCCCTGCCGTATCTTGTCGAGTATCCCTACGGGTGCACGGAACAGACGCTGAACCGCTTCCTGCCGACGGTCATCACCCAGAGGATCCTTCTCGAGATGGGACTCGATCTGGAGGAAGTGCGGCAAAAGCGCGCCAACCTGAATGCCCAGGAACTCGGTGACGGCGTCGAGCGGGCCAGGCAGTGGAAGCGCCGGCGCCGAAACCCCGTCTTCGACGAGGAGACGGTGCGGGATATGGTCCGGCAGGGGGTGCGGCGGCTGGCGGCGATGCAGCTCGCCGACGGAGGCTGGGGGTGGTTTTCGGGATGGGGAGAGCGCTCCGCGCCCCACACCACGGCCACCGTCGTCCGCGGTCTGCAGGTGGCCCAAGGCAACGGGGCGGCGCTCGCACCGGGAATGCTCGATCGAGGCGTGCGGTGGCTCACCGAGTATCGGGAGGAGGAGCTGACGAAGCTCCGGAACGCCGACGGGCAGAAGGATCCGTGGAAGCGCCACGCCGGCAACCTGGACGCCTTCGTCTATATGGTTCTCGTCAGCGCCGGGAAAGAGAGCGGCGCCATGAGGGAGCTTCTCTACCGCGACCGTACGCATCTTTCGGTCTACGCCCTGGCGATGTTCGGCATGGCACTGCACAGTGAGGAAAGAACGGAAGAGTTGGCGATGGTCATGCGCAACATCGGCCAGTACGTCGTGGAGGACGGGGAGAACCAGACGGCCTACCTCGAGCTGCCGGGGGAAAACCGCTGGTACTGGTACGGCAGCGAGTACGAGGCCCACGCCTACTATCTGAAACTCCTGGCGGCCACGGATCCGCAGGGCACAAGGGCCGCCGGGCTGGTGAAGTATCTGCTCAACAACCGCAAGCACGCCACCTGGTGGAACTCCACCCGCGACACGGCCCTCACCATCGAGGCCATGGCCGACTACCTGCGCGCCAGTGGCGAAGACCGGCCGGACATGACCGTCGAGATCTTTGTCGACGGGCAGAGAAGGAAGTCGGTGCGCATCTCCGGCGATAACCTCTTCAGCTTCGACAACGCCCTGGTTCTCGAGGGGGAGGCGATTGCCGCCGGGGAGCACACGGTGGAAGTGCGCAGAAGCGGGAGGGGGCCGGTCTATTTCAACGCCTACCTCAGCAATTTCACCCTGGAGGATTTCATCGGGAAGGCGGGGCTCGAGATACGGGTCGAGAGGCAATACTACCGCCTCGATCCCGTGCAGAAGAGCGTCAAGGTCTCCGGTGCGCGCGGACAGGCCGTGGGCCAGAAGGTGGAGAAATACCGCCGGACGCGGCTGGAGAACATGGACGTGCTCAAGAGCGGCGACCTGGTTGAGGTCGAACTCGAGATTGAAAGCAAGAACGACTACGAGTACCTCGTCTTCGAGGACATGAAAGCCGCCGGTTTCGAGCCCGTGGAGGTTCGAAGCGGGTACGGCGGGAACGACATGGGCGCCTACATGGAGCTCAGGGATGAGAGAGTCGTGTTCTTCGTCAGGGCTCTCGCACGGGGAAAACACAGTCTGGCTTTCAGAATGCGCGCCGAGATACCGGGAAGGTTCAGCGCCCTGCCGGCCCGGGCGCACGCCATGTACGCTCCGGAACTGAGGGCCAACTCGGACGAGATCAAGCTTCGGATAGAGGATTGAAACCGTCCCGGCAACGTACGCGGGAGTTGTCATACAGCTAATGTATAAGTTTAACTATGGAGGATAAGCATATAAAAATACAAGTGGTACTAGTTTCGGCAATACTTCTGTTGATGCCGTTGCGTGCCTGGGCGCAGGATGATCTTCCCGAGATCAGCATTATAAGGAAGGCGGTGGAGGAGTTGAAGAAGTGTCCCGAGGGGCGTGAGTGCGCCACCATCGACGCCTTCACCAGGACCACCAATAAGAGGGAAGTGAAACGCTACGGTATCGGTCGGCTCGCGGCGGAGAGGGGATTCGACCGGGTCGTCATCATGCAGCACATAGGCGGTGAGCACGGGGTCATCGTCAACACCGTCAGGGTCGGGCAGCCGGGCAGATGGACCGAGCACGCCCAGGGAGTCCGCCTCCCCGAGGGGAGGACGGTACTGAGCGTCCCCATCCCTGCCGGAACCCCGGAGCTCGTGATCTCCTTCGATCACGGCAGGGGGGCGGAGGTGACGGTGATCATGGAGAGGCGGAAACCGTGACGGACCGCCGGATCTGCCGGGGAAACTATTCGACGACGAAGGAGATCTTGGCGTTCACGCGGAACTCTACGATCTTGTTGTCCTCCACCATCGCCTGCATGCCGTCGATGTAAAGGGACTTGATGTTTCTCACCGACTTCGATGCGGCGGTGACGGCCGTCTGGGCCGCATCTTCCCAACTCTTCTCCGACTGGGCCAGAATCTCGATCACTTTTACCACTGTCATGGTCATCCTCCCTTGTGCGGGGTTTGCAGCCACGCCCCTGTGAGGCGGAACCGGGCGGTCGGTTCACGGGTTATGCAGGTAAGTTAGTCCCGGTCACGGAGGGTGTCAAGACAGACCATCGGCAGGCACGGCATCCGTTTGACAAACGATGGGTTAATTGTCATAGAGTAGAGTCATGAGAACACTTGTGGCGATGGCCGCCTCTGCCGCCGTGATCCTTGCAATCATGATTGCGGCGGCGCCGTCTATTCTTTCCACCGGCGTCGGTCGGGGGGCGGTGGAACGGCTGATCAACGGCAGGATAGCGGGTTCTGTGACCATGGAGAGACTCTCCCTCTCCTGGACCGGGAAGCAGACCGTTGAGGGCCTGAGCCTGAAAGACCCCGAAGGCAAGATCGTGGCGGTTATCGAGAGGATGCAGAACGACCGGTCCCTCCTGTCCCTGGCGAGGAAGTGGAAGGAGGACCTCGGTACGACAAGGATCGAGGGACTGGAGGCGGATCTGGTGGCGGGGGAAGCGGGGAGGACAAACCTCATGGATGCCCTCTCTTCAACGAGTCCGGCGAAGGGAGGCGAGGCGGGCTTTGTCCCCGTGCTCCCCTTTGCCACCCTTGAAATGGGCGAGTCCCGCATCAGCGTTTCCGCGCCGGAGATGGAGGAGGTGGAGTTTCTCGTGCGGGGAGTGGAGCTCGTTCTGCCCCGGGCGGGGAGACCGGCCGGCATCAGTCTCGAAGCCTCGACCCGGCAGGGTGGGCTGACGGGCGAACTGAGGATAGAAGGGACGGTGGAGGATCTGGTGGACGCCGGGGGGAGGCTCCAGCCCGTTCTGGCGCGGGTCGACCTCACGGTGGAAGCGGGGAACCTTCCCGTGGAGGGGATCGACCACGCCCTCGGATACCGTGGACAGATGGCGGCCGCCCTCGGGAGAAGGCTCGACCTTCAGATCAAGGCGCGGGCCGCCGTCGACGGGATCGATGTCGATTTGGACGTCTCCTCCCCGCATTTCGAGGCTCTCCTCAGGATGGCGCTCGCCGGCGGCCGCCTGGTCCTGGTGGAAAAGTCCGAGGCGCATTTCACCATCACCCCTGGTTTCGTCTCAACCGTCGCCAGGGTCCGCGACCCGGAGAGCACGCTCTCTTTGAGAGATGAGGTTCCCGTTACGATTCTCCTCGAGACCCTGAGTGTTCCCTTCGGTTCCTTCGATCCCGGGCGAATCTCTCTGGGGGTGAAGGTTTCGACGCGGAAGGCCATGCATTTCGAGAGTGCGGGGGAAGGGACGGATCTGGTGCTTGCAGCGGTGCAGGCGTCAGTGGAGAGTGCGGTTCTGGCAGAGCAGGTGAAGGTGCATTTCTCCGCCGACCTCGAGATCGGGGGAGCGCCGGGAGGCATGACGGCAGAGGGTGTTTTCAACAGGCTTTTCGACGCCGGGGGACGCCTTCAGTTCGAACGCTCCGGCGTGGAGTTCAGCGGCGAGTTCAGCAATGCCCCCAGCGCCGTCCTTGACGGTCTCGTCGGCGGCGGAGTCGTTGAAGAGCTCCTGGGGCGGACATTCAACACATCGTTTTCGGTCCGCTCCCTCGGGGCGGGCCCGATGGACGTCGTCCTTTCCGTAGACACGCCGCGCCTCGAGGGCACACTTCCCCTGCGCCTGGAAGAGGACATCTCACTCACCGCTCCGGCGACGCTCCGGGCGACGCTGACCCCGGCGCTGCTGCGTCGGCTGCAGGCGGGTCCGTCGCCGGTAAAGCTCTTGCGGGAGGCGGAGGTGAACCTGTCGGTGACCCGCTTTTCAACGGCACGTCCCGATGGGGAGAGACACTTTCCGGACCCGTGGAAAACATCTATTGAGGCCTCCGTCATTGCCGAGAGTCTCGCGGTGGCAATGCCGGGCGGCACGGAACTCGATCTGGAGGAGGTGAAGCTGTCGGTGCAGACCGAGAGTTCCGGCGGGGCGGTGCTGGCGCTGGCGGGGAAAGTCAGGGTCCGGGGCGGGCTCGCCGGCGAGGCGACGGGAGAGGATGCGGTCGGAGTGACGCTTCAGGCCCGGACGGGCGTTGACAGCGACGGACGACTTCTTCCGGTATCGGGAACCTTTCGGGCCGCCGGGCGGCTTTTTGATGTGGTGACGGCGTTCCGGACTGAATCTCCCTATGAGCGGATCACCCTGAACTCCCCACTCGAAGTGCAGTGGTCGGTCCCGCCGGCGCTGCTTGCAAGGGTTTTTCCGGCCTCCCCCGGCAGGATGGGCGTGGCGGGCCCGCTGCCGCTCACGCTGCAGGTCGAGCCCGGCGATTTTCCCCTTCGCGGTCTGAAACTCCGGGAACTGCAGCTTTCCTCGAGGATCGGGATTCCGAAGCTGGCGCTGGCGGAGGAGGGTAAGGGCCCGGCCGCCATACTATCCGACCTGCAGGGGCGCATC
>JAUWCW010000104.1 GCA_030609125.1 Candidatus Rokuibacteriota bacterium | reverse complement strand
AGGGGAATCGACGAGGGGCACGAGAAGGCGCAGCACCCGCACTCGATGCAGTCCAGGGCCCTCCATTTCTCCGCCTGATCAAAGATCTTGTTCCGGGCATAGAGGGCGATCGTCTGGGGGGAGATGATCATCGGGCAGGCCCGGACACACCGCCCGCAGCGGATGCAGGCGCCCTCGGACCGGAGGGGCAGTTCCTCGCGCCGGACGAAAAGCAGCCCCGACGTCCCCTTCACAACGGGAACGTCGAGGGACGACTGGGCCAGTCCCATCATCGGCCCCCCCATGATCACTCGCGTCACGCCATCCTTCATCCCCCCGCAGGCATCGGCGAGCAGTCTCAGCGGCGTGCCGAGACGCACCCGCAGGTTCGCCGGCTGCCGGATTCCGCTTCCCGAGACGGTGACGATGCGCTCCACCAGCGGTTTGCCGTCGCGGACCGCCTCCTTGATGGCGAGGCAGGTGCCCACGTTCTGAACAACGACCCCGACGTCCATCGGCAGGCCGGGGGGGGGCGGAACCTCCCGGCCGAGAATCGCCTTGATGAGCTGCTTTTCAGCGCCCTGCGGGTATTTCACCGGGAGGGTGACGACGGAGACCTCCGGCCGGCCGGCGGCAGCCTTCCTCAGCACGGCGATGGCGTCGGGCTTGTTTCCCTCGACGCCGAAGATCACCTTCCCCACCCCCAGGATCCTGGCAAGGATGAGGGCGCCCTCGATGACATCCCCCCCGCTCTCCACCATGAGGCGGTGATCGGCCGTGAGGTACGGCTCGCATTCGGCCCCGTTGAGAACCAGGGTGTCGATCGGCTTCTCCGCCGGGGGGCTCAGCTTCACGTGCGTGGGAAACGTCGCTCCCCCGAGACCGACGATCCCCGCCTCACGAACGAGCCTGCGCAGTTCCTCCGGCGGCAGGGACGACGGATCGCGGGGCCGCATCTCCTCCCAGGTGTCGCTGCCGTCCGCTTCGATCACGACGGAGTTGACCGGAACACCCATGGGGTGCGGCTGGGGGCCGACGGACTTGACCTTCCCCGAGATGCCGGCGTGCACGGGGGCGGAGACGAAGGCCTCCGACTCGCCGATACGCGTCCCCACCTTCACCTCGTCGCCGGCCTTTACCAGCGCCGAACAGGGTGCACCGATGTGCTGCTGCAGGGGGATAACGGCGGTGGCCGGTGGATCGACAGTCGTGACCGCGATCCCGGCCGTCGCCCCCTTCCGATAGAAGGGGTGTATGCCTCCCTTGAAAAGCCCCGCTCTTCCGCTCATGGCAGTTTTCCCGGATACTTTCGGATCCCGGCGCAAAGC
Source organism: Candidatus Rokuibacteriota bacterium (assembly GCA_030609125.1). Lineage (GTDB taxonomy): Bacteria > JAUVQV01 > JAUVQV01 > JAUVQV01 > JAUVQV01 > JAUWCW01. Next base: position 5,639 of record JAUWCW010000104.1, on the reverse strand, counting down.
TCTCCATCGCCGGGGGTCTTTGAGAAAGATACCTTAGGCCCTGAGGCGTTCGTTGTCAAGGGAACAGCCACACCTGGAAAACAGCCTCTCCCCGCCCCTTTCTGTTGACAGCATCCTTTGGTTCGTGATAGCGTGACGCCAGTATCTCACATCACATAACACCACCATATCAAAGAGGAAAACACGATGCCCAGAGCAAGCTCGAAAGTCCTCTTCCGGGAGGCGCAGAGACTGATGCCCGGCGGAGTAAACAGCCCTGTCCGGGCTTTCCGCTCCGTGGGAGGAAAGCCCATCTTCATCGCCCGGGCCAAGGGCTCCAGGATACGGGACGTCGAAGGCCGGACGTACATAGACTACGTCTCTTCCTGGGGACCGATGATCGTCGGCCACGCCCACCCGCGGGTGGTGAAAGCCGTCCAGAAGGCGGCGGCCAAGGGAACCTCCTACGGCGCTCCCACGGTGGCGGAGAACCGTCTGGCCGCCATGGTGAAAGAGGCCTTCCCCTCCATGGAGAAGGTCCGGATGGTCAACTCCGGAACCGAAGCGGTCATGAGCGCCATCCGCCTGGCCCGGGCCGCTACCGGACGCAGCGACATCATCAAGTTCGAAGGCTGCTATCACGGTCACTCCGATCAGATGCTTGTCAAGGCCGGCTCCGGCGCTCTCACCCTCGGCATCCCCGACAGCCCGGGCGTTCCGGCCGATCTGGCCAGGCACACTCTCAATCTTCCCTACAACAATCCTGACGCCGTCGAAAAGACTCTCCGGCGGCGCCGGGGAAAGATCGCCGCCGTCATTGTCGAGCCCGTCGCCGCCAACGCCGGCGTCATCCCCCCCGCACCGGGCTTCCTCGAGGGCCTGCGGGAGCTGACGGCCGAATACGGAGCCCTTCTCATCTTCGACGAGGTCATCACCGGGTTCCGCGTGGCTTACGGCGGGGCGCAGGAGCGCTTCGGCGTCCGTCCGGACCTGACCTGCCTGGGCAAGATCATTGGAGGCGGCCTCCCCGTGGGGGCCTACGGAGGACGGGGAGACCTGATGGAGCAGATGGCCCCCGAAGGGCCCGTCTACCAGGCGGGGACGCTCTCCGGGAACCCGCTGGCCATGGCCGCCGGGATTGCGACACTGGAGATCCTCGGCCAGCCCGGCACCTACCGGAAGCTGGAGAAGAAAGGCGCGTACATGTCGGCGGGGGTTGCTGAAAACCTGAAGAGGGCCGGCGTCAGGGCCGTGCAGAACCGGGTCGGATCGATCTCCTGTCTCTTCTTCACCAGAAGTCTGGTGACGGACTTCAAGTCCGCCATCAAGGCCAACACCAGGCGCTTCGCCGACTACTTCGCCCGCATGCTCAGGGGAGGCATCTACCTGGCCCCCTCGCAGTTCGAGGCGGCCTTCATCTCACTGGCGCACAGCAAGGCGGACCTCGACAGGACGCTTGCCGTGCAGCGCCGGGTGCTGAAGAAGATATAAGGTGTGAAGGACAAGAGGCCGGCGCCTTCAACGGGTGAAGACGGGGGCGGGGAGTTTCGGCAGTACCTTTCCCTCAGCGCCCTCGGGATCGAGATCGGGGTCACCCTCGCCATCGGCATCCTGATCGGCTGGTACCTGGACCGCCTCTTCGGAACCCGCCCGTGGCTGATCATCGTGTTCAGCATCCTCGGGATCATCGCGGGCTTCAGGAACATCGTCCGCCTCGCCCGAAAGGACTGGGACGAAGAATCCGGAGAGGGGGACCCCCGGTGAATCCGGAAGAACCTGCCGTTCGTGCCGGGAGCATAGAGCGCAAGGGCTGGATCCTTGCCGGAGCCCTGCTGGCAGGCAGCCTGGCCTTCAGGTCTTCCGCCGTCACCGGCGGGGTGGCCCTCGGCGCGACCGTGGCCATGCTGAACTTCAGGTGGCTCCGCAGATTTGTCGAATCGCTGGTCTCCTCCGAGGAACACAACCCCGAGATTTCGCGAATCTTCACCTATCTGCTCAAGTACCTCTTCATCGGGGTTGCCATTTTTGTTGGAATAAAATATCATCTCGTGGATGCCTACTCTCTGCTGGCAGGCGTCTCCGTAATCTTCCCGGCCATCTGCTGGGAGGGAATTAGCGCGCATCGCAAAACGGAAGAGGGAGCGTACGATGCCTAAAACGTTTGAATGGGTCCACGCCATACCGGGTTTCAAGGATCTGCCCGCACACCTGTCGCACACTATCATCGTCATGCTCGTTCTCCTTCCCCTCATCTGGGTCGTCGGCAGAAAGCTGCGCAGCGCCGATCTCGATATCGTCCCGCCGAAGCGTTTCGGCGCTCTCACCTTCTTCGAGATGGCCTACGAGGCGATCCTCGACCTGGCCACCGGCATCCTCGGCCACCACGCACCGCAGTTCATGTACCTCATCGGCGGGCTGTCGGTCTACATCCTCTTTTCCAACCTGCTCGGCGTGATTCCCGGCCTGGCGCCGCCGACGGACAACGTCAACACCACCGCCGCCTGTGCCCTGACGGTCTTTTTCGCCACCCACTACTACGGCTTCAAGTCACAGGGGGTCTCGTACCTCAAGCACTTCGCCGGGCCCGTGTCGTGGCTGGCCCCCCTGATCATACCCATCGAGATCATCGGGCACCTCGCCAGGCCCCTCTCGCTGACCCTGCGTCTTTTCGGCAACATGTTCGGCGACCACATCGTCCTCACCGTGTTCACCTTCATGACCGTCAGCCTCACAGGCGTTCTTCTCAGCGGAAACGTCGTCCTGAAGCTCTTTACGCCGATCGCTGTTCTCATACCGTTTGTCGTCATCATCCTCGGCATCTTCGTCTCCGTGGTGCAGACGCTGGTTTTCATACTCCTGACTATGAGCTATCTCGCGGGCTCCGTCGCCGACCAACATTGATGGCCGTGCGGCGACGCCCCTTCCAAAACTGAAGAAAGGAGGAAAGAGGATGAAGAAGATCATCTTTGGAATCACGACCATCATGCTGGTCGGCCTGCCCGTCCTGGCATCCGCCGCGGAAGCTGCGGCCGCCGCCGGCGGCGGTGCGGACTACATGAAGATGTTCGCCGTCGCTCTCGGAGCGGGCCTCGCCATCGGCCTCGGTGCCCTCGGCGGCACGCTCGGCCAGGCCAGAGCGGCCGCCGCCGCCCTGGAAGGTATCGCCAGGAACCCCGGCGCCGCCGGCAAGATCACCACCCCGATGATCATTGGTCTCGCGCTTATCGAGTCGCTGGTCATCTACTGCCTGATCGTTTCCCTGCTCATGGTATTCAAGCTGTAAGGGAACGAAAAGCTGCCTTATCTGGGCTCTGTCGGGTCCCCCAGGACACCGGCAGAGCCCGTTTTTTTCCATCCCCCCTGTCTCTCGTCCGTCAAGGACGGCCGGCGTCGTATTCGTCAACCCGCACAGGTGTTCACTTCTTCGCTCCTTGTGCTCCGATGTCGACCCATCTGAGGCTCAGGCTTCATCCACCGGACGCCTTGGAGCGTTCCGGCGAAAGGTGCTACAATCCCGCTCACCCACTCAACACGCAAGGAGATCACCGGATGGACAAGATCACGATCGGCGTCATCGGCGGCAGCGGTCTCTACCACATGAAGGACCTTGAAGACCACCAGACCGTCTCCCTCGACACTCCGTACGGCAAGCCCTCAGACGACTATCATGTCGGGACCCTCCAGGGGAAAAGGGTCGCCTTCCTCCCCCGTCACGGCCGGGGACACCGCCTGATGCCGACCGAACTTCCCTTCCAGGCCAATATCCACGGCTTCAAGCAGTTGGGAGTGGAACAACTCATCTCCGTCTCCGCCGTGGGCAGCATGAAGGAAGAGATCGTTCCCGGTCACCTCGTCACCCCCGACCAGTTCATAGATCTCACCAGGGGCCGTCCCTCGACCTTCTTCGGAGGCGGCGTCGTCGGCCACATCCCCTTCGACAAGCCCGTCTGCGACGGCCTCGGGGACGTCCTGCACCACTGCGGCGAGGGAGCGGGCGCCGTCATGCACAGGGGCGGCACCTACGTCTGCATCGAAGGGCCCCAGTTCTCAACCAGGGCGGAATCTTTTCTGTACCGCTCCTGGGGTGTGGACGTCATCGGCATGACGAACATGCCCGAAGCGAGACTGGCGCGCGAAGCCGAGATGTGCTACGCCACCCTCGCCCTCGCCACCGACTACGACTGCTGGCACGATCAGGAAGAAGTCTCGGTGGGGCAGATCCTCAAGATCATCAGCCTGAACGTCAAGACCGCGCAGGAGATCATCAGGAGAATGGTCGACCAGATCCCCGAGGAACGCACCTGCGCCTGCGCCCGGGCCCTCGAGAACGCCGTCCTCACCAGCCCGGACGTGGTTACGCCCGAGGCCCGGGAGCGCCTCGGCCTCATTCTCGGCAAGTACTGGAAGTGAGCATGGGAGCTTCCGGGAAGGCGGACCGGGCCGGCAGGGGTCGTCTCCTGCTCGCCGCCGCCACCGGCGCGGGAATCGTCGTCCTTGACCAGGCCGTCAAGCTCTGGGCCACGAAGACGCTCGCCGGGCAGCCGCCGGTGACGGTAATCGAGAACTTCTTTCACCTGGTCTATCACCGCAATACCGGCGGAGTTTTCGGCCTCTTCGCCGGCCCGGCGTCTTCGGGGAGGAGGTTCATCTTTATCGGCGTGACCGCCGTCGCACTCCTTTTCATCGGCTACCTGATGCGGGAGTGGGGACGTGAAAGCCTGGCGGCTCTCATCGGGCTCTCGCTCGTCGCCGGCGGGGCCGTGGGCAACCTCATCGACCGCGTAGCCTATGGCGAGGTCATCGATTTCATCGACTGGCACTGGTATTCTCACCACTGGCCGGCCTTCAACATTGCCGACAGCGCCATCACAGCGGGCACGGCCATGCTGATCCTCTCCATGATCATGGCTCCTCGAGCCGCCAACGACGATTCCCGACAGGACCGGCAGCGGCCGGCGGTACAATAGCGAGGGGGCTGCGATCCCTCATGCTGAGAAAGGTATTCCACGACATCGACAAGTCCCGGGAATATCCCTCCGTCGAGGCCCTCCACGAGTTCCTCGTCGAGGGTGACGACCTCGACGCCTGTGCCCGACGGATCCGCGCCTTCCTCGACAGCTATCAGCTCGTCCGCTACGGATCGATAGCGATAGACCGGAAGCGGTCCCTGCCCGCAGCCGACCCCGGCTTTTTATTGCGGCTCGATGAAGCCCTCGCGGAGAACGCCGGGAGAATCCGCGCTTTTCTCGACGAGCTTCGCCAGGACGGATTCGAGAGAATGGAGCAGCTGGAGGTGATGCCCCAAGGCTACCAGAGTAAAACACTCCACACCATCACGCACCTTCTTGACGGTTTTTTCGGCATCGACAGCTTCTTCTACAACCTCGTGGAGGGCTCTCACGGATTGACCGGTGAAATGCGGGCGAGAATGGAAGCCGCACCGCAGGGCTACATGCTCGTCGCCGTCAAAGCGTCAATCTGATTCTCCGCAGAGACACTAAAGGTCGAAGCGGTAGAAGTCCGTGGCCTTCGGCTCCTCGGGACGGGCGACCTCCTTCGGCCCCGCCCCTTCCCGGAAAACCTCGAAAATGGCGTCTGCCGAGTCTTCCCGCGCCAGCTTTCCCGTGGCGGGGTCGATCTTCGTGAAGACTATCCCCGGA
>JAUWCW010000089.1 GCA_030609125.1 Candidatus Rokuibacteriota bacterium | reverse complement strand
CAACGACGGGGCAGTACATCTCCCGCGAAGAGCTGCTGGCGCTGATCCGCGAGGCAGGCTATGTTCCCGTCGAGCGCGACACCCTCTACCGCCACCTCAACGAGCACCATGCCGACAGCGACCTCGTGTCGCTCCCAAGCTGACATGTGCTCTTCGCCCGAACATCTTCCGGGATAGCCGCCATGCGCCCCAGGACTGGACATATACAGTTTCTCAACTGCCTGCCCATCTATTACGGCCTCGTCAACGGGAACGGAATTCTTGACCTCGATCTCGTCAAAGGGACGCCGACAGAGCTCAATTCGCTCCTTCTCGAAGGGCGCCTGGACATCAGCCCCGTCTCCTCCATCGAGTACGGCCGGAACCCGCAAGAGTTCATCCTCCTTCCCGGGCCGACGGTGAGCTGCCGCGGGCCGGTGCGGAGCATCCTGCTCGTCAGCAGATGCCCCCTGCAGGAGCTCCACGGCCGGCCCGTCGGGTTGACGGGCACCTCCGCAACGTCCCACGTCCTGCTCCGGATAATTCTCGAGCGGCACCACGGAATCCGGCCCCGGTACTTTGCCTTCGGCGACAGCCTCTCCGAGGCGCTGGACCGGGGCATGGCGGCGCTGCTCATAGGCGACCGGGCCCTGGAGCACCTGAACCCGGCGCCGGGCCTGCACGTCTACGACCTCGGCACGGAGTGGTGGAATTATGCCGGCGAGGGGATGGTCTTCGCCGTCTGGGCGGCGCGGCGAAGCTTTGCGGATTCACACCCCGGCGTCGTCGAGCACGCCTGGCGGCTCTTCCAGGAGTCCATAGACTTCTGCCGTTCCAATCTCGATGCCATCGCCGTCGATGCCGCCCGCTGGGAGCGTTTCCCGGCGGACTTTCTCCTGCAGTATTTTCGCTCTCTCTCCTTCGATTTCGACAAGAAGCTGCAGGAGGGACTCCTGCGCTTTTATCGCGAAGCCGCGGAGCTCGAAGAGCTGGAAACAGTACCGCCCCTGGATTTTTTCTCCCCCGTCGGCGCGGGACATCTCGCGGGGGGACCGCTGAGACCGTGAACAGCGAACCTCGCAGCGACACCACCCGCGGCATTCTCGACCGCGCCGCCCGGGGCGACCGCATCAGCCGGGATGAGGCGCTGCGCATTTACCGCGAAGCGGACCTTCTCGACATGGGCATGGCGGCGCTGGCCCGCCGCCGGGCGATTCACGGCGACGAGCCGGTGACCTTCCTGATCGACAGGAACATCAACTACACCAACGTCTGCCTCAACCGCTGCCGCTTCTGCGCCTTCTATCGCGACGCGCAGAGTCCCGAAGCCTTCCTGCTGAGCCACGATGAGATAGAAACCCGCGTGCGGGAGGCAGTCGCCGGCGGCGCGACACAGGTCATGCTCCAGGGCGGGATCCACCCGGAGATCGGGCTCGACTGGTTCCTCGAGCTCTTCAGCCGCATCAAGAAGCGCTGCCCCGTTCACCTTCACAGCCTCTCGCCCCCGGAAATCCACTTCCTCTCAACCGCGGCCGGCTGTCCCGTTCCGGAGGTTCTGCGCCGCCTCATGGACGCGGGTCTCGATTCGCTCCCCGGCGGCGGCGCGGAGATTCTCGCCGATCACGTTCGCCGCCGCATCAGCCCCCGCAAGATCCTCACCCGGCAGTGGCTCTCCGTTATGGAAGACGCCCACCGGCTGGGACTGCCGACAACGGCGACGATGATGTTCGGCGCCGGCGAAGCGGCGGAGGACCGCCTTGACCATCTCGCAAGGATCAGGGCGCTCCAGGACAAAACGTCCGGGTTCATCTCCTTTATCCCCTGGACCTTTCAGCCCGCCAACACGGAACTGGCCACGGGCGGCGCCACCACCTTCGACTACCTGCGCACCCTCGCCCTCGCCCGTCTTTTCCTCGACAACATCCGCACTGTTCAGGGCTCGTGGGTCACACAGGGACCGGAAATCGGTCAGCTTTCCCTGGAATTCGGAGCCAACGACCTCGGAAGCATCATGCTGGAGGAAAACGTCGTCAGGGCCGCCGGCACTTCACATCACCTTGAGAAGGAGGAGATGGTGAACCTCATCGTTTCCTCCGGCAACGGCTGCGCCCGGCGCGACACACTTTTCCACATCCTTGAAGTCTGTGGAAAAGCAGAGTGACCTGAGCTATGTCCCTAGAGTTATCAACACATCGTGGCCCTTCAGCAGAGACGTTGTGTTTCCCCCGGGAGAATAGCAGCCTTGTCAACATGACACTTTATACTATACAATGTATATACTGTCCAATATGTTTACTAACTACCTGAATTAACAATCTAATACGGCATGCCACATAGAGAGATACCTCGGGCATCAACGGCTCTCATCGGCGGCTCCGGGACACACGCGATAGATTTTCCGGAGGCCCTGCAGCGAGCAGACGTCGAGATTCACGCCAAGGAAGTCGTTTACTCCACACCTTTCGGCGATTCCCCTCCCATGAACACGCTGCGCCTCGGAAACGGCGAACTCGTCCTCACCTGCCGGATGCATGGCTGGCGGTCTGGAACAACCAGAAAGGAGGCCTCCCAGCAGCTCTTCTCGGTACTGAGAGAGGCCGGCGTGGAGAAGATCATTGCCGAAGGCGGCGTTGGGACCGTCCACGCCGATTGGGCGCCGGGGAGCGTCATTATTCCCGATGACTACCTTGACTGGACGGCCCGCCGCGACACCGCCCTCTCAGACGATTATCTCCTTATCATGCGGGACCCCCTCTGCAAGGACCTGCGCGGCGCTCTCGCCGAGGCCGCCGCCTCCCGTCTCCCCGATGCGGCCCTGATAACAGGTGGGGTATACGCCGTCACCGATGGACGACACTTCGAGAGCCGCGCCGAGGTCCGGGCTCTTGCGGCCATGGGCGCGGACGTCATCGGCCAGAGCCTGGCCCCGGAGGTCTACCTCGCCCGGGAGATCGGCGCCTGCTACGCCGGAATCCACCAGGTGGTCAACAGGGCCGAGGGGGTGGGCCAGGACTGGAGTCACCGGGAGTTGAGGAGCATTTTCCATGAACGCGCCTCTCTCATGGGCAATCTTCTTCTCGACCTGCTCCCGCTCGTCTCCGGCAGGGAGACCTGCGGCTGCAGAGGTTTGAGAAAGAAGACCCTCATCGGCCCCGACGTTCCCGGCGCCCCATGATCATCAGCGCCGCCAGGGTCTTCCCCGTCACCTCCCCTTCCGCGGCTTACGCCGGTGTGAGGGTGACCGGGGGCGTCATCCGCGAAGTCGGTCCGATCGGTGAACTCCTGCGGACCCACCCGAAGGAAAGACACCTGGCCTTCCCCGACAGTGTCCTTATTCCGGGGCTTGTGAACGCCCACACCCACCTCGAGTACTCTCTCTTCCGCACCATGGCCAGGCCCACCGACTTTCTCCCCTGGATCCGCGGGCTCGTCCGGGCCAGCCGGCTCCGGGACAGCTTCTGGGGAGCGTCCCACTGGGAGAAAGCCGCCGCCTCCGGCATTCGCAGGTGCCTCCGCTCCGGGATAACCGCAATCGGCGACGTGGTGACCTACGGCGCATCACCGGTGGTGGCGCAGCGGGCCGGGATCCGGATGCGGGCCTACCTGGAGGCGGTCGCTCTGGCCGGATCTTCGTCGGAGGAGTCTTTGCCCCGCCTCGAATCGGCCCTCTCGTCGGATACGTTTCTCTCACCGCGAATCGCCCCGGGGCTCTCTCCGCATTCCATCTACACCCTCTCGCCCCAGGTCCTCTCCGCGCTGCGGTCCCTGGCCGGGCGCCGCTCCCTTCCCCTCGGCATGCACGTCGGCGAAACACGCCACGAGCAGGACCTTCTCCGCGGCCGCGGGCCGCTGGCTCCCCAGGTGCGGCGCTGGGGGCTCCCCTTCGGGCCCTCCTTCCGCGGGTCCCTGGCAGGGTACCTGGAGGAGCACGGGCTCCTCTCTACGAAGACACTTCTCTTTCACGGAACCCACCTCACCGATCGAGATCTCTCGAAGATAGCCGCGAGCGGCGCCACCATGGTGACGTGCCCCCGCAGCAATGCCCTTCTGCGATGCGGCATCCCGGACTACCAGCGCTGGCGCAAGGCGGGCATCCGGTTCGTCTACGGAACCGACAGCCTGGCGAGCGTACCCGATTTCGATCTCTTCGAGGAGGCCAGGCTGGTGCGGCGATCCCTGCCGGAAAGCGGCTCGGTCATCCTGCGCCGCCTCACGCTGGGCGCCGCCGAAGCTCTCGGACTCGCCGGCTCAGGATCACTGGAGGCGGGCAGGGACGCCGATCTCGCTCTTCTTCGAATCCCGGCGGGGAGCGCCGCCACCGAGGAGGACGTGGTGACGCAGGGCGCCGTCTCGAGGATAGCGGCGACCGTGGTGGGAGGGCGCCTGCTCTACCGCCGCAGGTCCCGTGAGGCAGCGGCTATTCGGCGGGAGGGGTAACCGCCGAGGCTTCGGCAAAAGGGCTCTCGTTGCCCCTTTCGGAATCGTCCACGGCCGTCACGCGGTAGCGGTAGCGCATGCCGGAGACCACCTTCTCATCCCGGTACCGCGCGGCCTCCAGAGGAGATGCGTTCACTATCCGGAAAGGCCCCTCCCCTTCCGCCCGGTAGACGTTGTACCCTTTCACATCTCTCGCGGCAACCGGCAGCCACGTGAGTTCCACTCCCCGGCTGTCGGCGACGGCGCGCAGACCCGACGGCCCCGGAGGAGCGCTTCTGTCCTCAGCCCGCACACAGACCTCATCCGTCGTCCCGCCCACGGCCTCCGTTTCCAGGGAGCGCAGGATCGCCTGGACGCGATAGCAGTACTCCCGCTCCCTTTCGACCCGTGTGTCGGTGAAGGCGGTATTTCCCTGGGGCCCGGGAGTGACGGGCGCCGACTCACTCTCCTCCGCGCCTCTTTTGAAAACGACGTACTCCACCCCGGCCCTGCCCCCGCCGGGAGGGCTCCAGGAGAGGACAACGGCTCCCTCCGTTCCCTCGGCCCGAAGTTCTCGCGGGGCCTCCGGGGCAGCGATCGCCTCCACGGTCAGGGTATCCGTCGCCGCCCACTCTTCCGACTCCTGTTTTCTGAGCTCGACGCGGTAAAGATAGACCTCCCCTTCAACCAGTCCCGTGTCGATGAGCGTCAGCGACTCGCCGAAGGCCAGGCCTTCCTCTTCCACGATGACGGCCCGTTCCTCGAACCCGGCTTCCCCGTCACGCGAGGGCCGGCGGAGCATCCGCGCCAGGACCCACGGCTCTTCCTCTTTGCCGAAGCTCAATCGCTCTCTCGGAACCCTGAAGGTCACCCTCACCTCCTCCCCGCTCGTCACAACCTTCGAGACGCTCAGGCTGCCGGCGGCGACCGGAACCGTGAGAAAAGGAGGCGCCTTCTTGCCGCACGCCGCCGTCAGGCTCACCGCCGCAAGAAGCACGACCAGGAACCCGATACGACCTGCTTCAGCCGTCGGACGAGCCATCGGCAGCCCCTTCTCCACCCTCGGAGGCTTGTTCTCTCACTCCTTTTTCTCCCGCGGAGTGTATGGCCTTCGTTGCCGCGTGGGCGGATTTTTCCAGTTCCTTTGAGATTTTCCTAATCGCTTCCAGGTCGTCACCCTCGATGGCCTCCCGCATTCTCTGCGAGGAGTCGCGCAGGGCGAACCGCATCTGCTTCGAAAGTTTCTCGCCGTACTCCTCCAGTGTCCTCTCCACCGAGTAGAGAAGAGACTCCGCGCGGTTGCGGTGCTCCGCCTGCTTCCGCTTCCGGGAGTCCGCCAGAGCGTGGCTGCTGGCATCATCCCTCATCTTCTCCAGCTTGTCCTTCGACAGCCCGCTGGACGCTGTTATACTGATGGCATGCTGGAGCCCTGTTCCGCTGTCCCTGGCGGAAACGTTGAAGATCCCGTTGGCGTCAATATCGAATGACACCTCTATCTTCGGGACGCCTCGCGGTGCGGGGAGGATTCCGATCAGCTCGAACTGGCCCAGGGACTTGTTGTCCGACGCCATATCCCTCTCCCCCTGCAGAACGTGGATCGTCACCGACGTCTGGCTGTCGGTGGCGGTGGAGAAGATCTGGCTCTTCCTGTACGGGATGCTGGTGTTGGATTCAATGAGTCGGGTGAATATCCCCCCCTTGGTCTCTATCCCCAGGGAAAGAGGCGTCACGTCGAGCAGGAGAACGTCGCGCACCCTGCCTGTGAGTACGCCGCTCTGGATCGCCGCTCCCACAGCTACGACTTCGTCCGGATTGACCCCCTTGCTCGGCTCCCTTCCGAAAAACTTTCTCACCGCCTCCTGAACAAGAGGCATCCTCGTCTGCCCCCCCACGAGGATGACTTCACCGATATCTTTCGCCTTCAGTCCCGCGCTTTCCAGGGCCTTGCGGCAAGGGGGAATGGTTCCTTCCACGAGATCTCCCACCAGACTCTCCAGCCTGGCCCGGCTCAAGACGTAATCCATGTGCCTGGGACCGCTGGCGTCGGTGGTGAGAAAAGGCAGATTGATGTTCGTCTCAACCACTGTGGAAAGCTCATGCTTGGCCCGCTCAACAGCTTCTTTCAGGCGCTGCAGGGCCATTTTGTCCTTCGAGATGTCAATGCCGTGCTCGTCACGGAACCGGGAAGCGATGTGCTCGATGACCCGATGGTCGAAATCATCCCCTCCGAGAAAGGTGTCCCCGCTGCTTGAGAGAACCTCGTAGACACCCCCCCCCATCTCCAGGATGGAAATATCGAAGGTCCCGCCGCCCAGGTCGTAGACGGCGACCTTCTTGCGCTCCTTGCTCTCAAGCCCGTAGGCGAGGGCGGCGGCGGTCGGCTCGTTCACGATGCGGATGACGTTCAGCCCCGCGATGCCCCCCGCGTCCTTCGTCGCCTGCCTCTGGCTGTCGTCAAAATAGGCCGGAACGGTTATGACCGCGTCCCTGACTTCAGTGCCGAGGTAGTCCTCGGCGGTCTGCCGAAGCTTCTGGAGCACGATGGCCTGAATCTCCGCAGGGCTGTAAGGCTTGCCCCGCACCTCCACCCAGGCGTCGCCGTTTTCCGCCTCCACGATCCGGAACGGAATCATCTCTCTGGCGCGGCGGATCTCTTCGCTGTCGAAGCGCCTGCCGATGAGCCTTTTGGCCGAAAAGACCGTGTTCTCCGGGTTAGAGACCGCCTGCCTCTTGGCGATGTGTCCCACCAGCCTCTCGTCGGCCTCCGTGATGGCTACCATGGACGGGGTGGTGCGGCTCCCCTCTGCGTTGGCGATCACCACGGGACCGCCCCCTTCCATCACGGCCACGCAGGAATTGGTCGTACCCAGATCAATACCGACGACTACACTCACTCTTCCTCTACTCCCACGTCGGCGTCGACGATCTTGGCGACACCGACCATGGCGGGACGGAGTACCCTCCCTTCCATCAGGTACCCCTTCTGATAGACCTCCACCACCGTGCCGTCCGGCGGATCTCCATCGGT
>JAUWCW010000085.1 GCA_030609125.1 Candidatus Rokuibacteriota bacterium | reverse complement strand
CACAGTCTTCGACGAGGAGTACCCGGAGAACCTCCGGCAGATCGCCGATCCGCCCCCGGTCCTCTACGTCCTGGGGGAGATCACAGGGAGTGACGGGGACGCCGTTGCCGTCGTGGGCTCACGGGCGGCCACCGCCTACGGCCGGTTCACGGCGGCCAGGCTTTCCCGTGACATGGCCTGTCGGGGAATCACTGTCGTTTCCGGGCTCGCCCGGGGAATCGACAGCTGCGCCCACGGCGGCGCTCTCGAGGCCGGGGGGAGAACCATCGCCGTCCTCGGGTCGGGCATGGACCGTTTATATCCCCCGGAAAACCGGCAGATGGCCGAAAAGATCCGCCGCAACGGCGCGGTGGTGACGGAGTTTCCCTTCGGCTGCGATCCGGAGCGGTGGCACTTTCCCCTGCGCAACCGGATCATCAGCGGCCTCTCTCTCGGGGTCGTCGTCGTGGAGGCCGCCGCGCGCAGCGGGGCGCTGATCACCGCGAACATGGCCCTCGAGCAGAACCGGGAGGTCTTCGCCGTCCCCGGAAACATTTCAAGCCCCAAGAGCGCGGGGCCGAACGGCCTGATCCGGGAGGGGGCCAAGCTGGTGTCCACCGTCGAGGACATTCTGGAGGAATTCCCCCACCTGGCGGGAAGGGAGGCGGCAGCCGCGAGACCCCTCCCTCCCCTGTCGGAGGAGGAGAGGGCACTCCTGTCGCAGCTCGGCAGCGAGCCTGTCGGTGTGGACGAGCTGATCCGCCTCTCACGCCTCCCCTCGTCCCGCCTGCTCTCTCTCCTCACCGCCCTGGAACTCAAGGGACTGATCGGCCAGTACGCGGGCCGAAGGTACATACGACATTGACGGCGCGCACCGTCTTGACGCGGAACACTCATCAGGGAAGGAACTGTACCTGCAATGTCTGAAAGATGGCTCCTGCTTTTGAACACGCTGACCCAGAGCCTTATCGACGATCCCGGATTCATCGATGATCCCGGGGAGCTTCTGGAGGAGCTGGTGGCCGACGGGTACCAGCTGAACGAGGTCGAAATCGCCATGGCCTGGTTGGGCAGGTTCCTCGCCGAGCCCTTTTCCGACGCTCCCCCGGCAAGCGAGGAGATACACTCCACGGGCCTGCGGGCGCAGAGCCTGGAGGAGCAGCTCTCCTTCTCTCCCGAGGCCTTCGGTTACCTGCTGCGCCTGGAAAACTCCGGCCTCATCGACCCCTCGCTGAGGGAGGAGATACTGGAAAGAGCGCTGATGAGCTTCGAGAGCGAAATCGGGGAGGACGAGATGAAGACCGTCTCCCGCATGGTCCTGATGGACCACGGCGTCCCCGTGCCCGATTCGCTCCCCGACCCGCTGGAGCTGCTGGGGAAAACCCGGATCCGCCATCTGCACTGACATGGGAAAAACTCTGATCATAGCCGAAAAGCCCAGCGTCGCCGCCGAGCTGAGCCGGGCCCTGGCGCGGGCCCCGGGCATGTCCGGGTTCAAGAAAAACAAGGATCAGGACACCTACGAAAACGAGACCCACATCATAGCCGCCGCCATCGGCCACCTCGTCGAGCTGCCCCTGCCGACGGAGGACGGCAAGAAGATGAAGTGGGACATGGAGAAGCTTCCTATCCTTCCGCCCGTCTTCGACCTCAAGCCCATCGACAAGACCAGGAAGCGCTTCAACCTTCTCAAGAGACTGATGAAGAGCAAGGAGGTGGACCTGCTCGTGAACGCCTGTGACGCCGGGCGTGAAGGGGAGCTGATCTTCCGCTACCTCGTCGAAGCGGCGGGCGTGGGCAAGCCCGTCAAGCGGCTCTGGATGCAGTCCATGACTTCCCAGGCCCTGCTGAACGCCTTCTCGCGCCTGCGGTCGGACGAGGAGATGCTTCCCCTCGCCGCCGCCGCCAAGTGCCGCTCGGAGAGCGACTGGCTGGTGGGCATAAACGGCACCCGGGCCCTGACGGCTTTCAACTCCCGGCACGGAGGGTTCGTCAAGACCCCCGTGGGAAGGGTGCAGACGCCGACCCTGACGATCCTCGTCAAGCGCGAGCAGGAAATCCGCAGCTTCAACTCCCGCGTCTACTACGAGATCCACGCCGACTTCGACGTTGCCGCCGGCACCTATCCCTCCCGGTGGATCCTGGAGGGATTCAAAAAGACCGACGACCCCCACGCCAGGGCGGAACGGCTCTGGGACCTTGCCGAAGCCGAGGCCATTGTCGAGCGCTGCCGCGGCCGGGAGGGCTCCGTCAAGGATACGAGCAAGCCGAAGAGCCAGGCGCCGCCCCTGCTCTACGACCTGACCAGCCTCCAGCGCGACGCCAGCAACCGCTTCGGCTTCAGCGCGCGAAGGACCCTCCAGATCGCCCAGAGCCTGTACGAAAGACACAAGGCCCTCACCTATCCCAGGACCGACTCCCGCTTCCTGCCCGAAGATTACCCCGGCGAGGTGAAGGCCACCATGAAGGCCCTGGCCGAATCGGGCGCCTCCACTCCCGGCCTTGCCGGCTTTGCCCGCAAAGCTCTGGAGGGAGGGATGATCAAGGGAGGAGACCGGCGCATTTTCAACAACGCCAAGGTGAGCGATCACTTCGCCATCATCCCCACCGGAGTCGTTCCCGGGCGCCTCAACGAAGCCGAGCGCAAGATCTACGAGGCGGTGACGCGGCGCTTCGTGGCGGTCTTCTTCGGAACGGCGAGGTTCGAGGTCACAACCCGCATCACCAGCGTGGAGAAGGACGTCTTCAGGACCTCGGGCAAGGTGCTGGTCGAGCCGGGCTGGCTGGCGGTCTACGGGAAGGAGACCCCGGCCGCCCAGGGCGGGAACGGCGAAGAGCCGTCCGCCGCCCTCGTGCCGATCACGGCCGGTGAACAAGCCCTGAACAGCGCGATAGAGAACCAGAAGAAAGAGACCAAGCCGCCGCCCCGCTACACGGAAGCGACACTTCTCTCCGCCATGGAGGGTGCGGGCAAGCTGGTGGAGGACGAGGAGCTTCGCGCCGCCATGTCCGAGCGGGGTCTCGGGACTCCCGCAACGCGGGCCGCCATCATTGAGGGTCTCATACACGACAGGTACGTTCATCGCGACGGGCGCAGCCTGGTGGCCACGGCCAAGGGGATCAAGCTCGTGGCCCTTCTGACGGAGAAGATCCGCATCGACACTCTCTGCGCCCCGGAACTGACGGGCGACTGGGAGTTCAAGCTCAAGCAGATGGAGCATGGCCGGCTGGACCGCGACACCTTCATGAAGGATATCCGCTCCATGACGGTGGACATCGTCGAGAGAATCCGCAGGGCCATCGAGGAGCCCCCGCCGGTGCTCCCCGACCTGGAGGCGGCCTGCCCGGCCTGCGGCGCCTCCCCCCTGGAGCAGACCGAGGACTACTTCGCCTGCCCCTCGCAGGAGTGCCGGTTCCGGATCAGGAAAGTCGTAGCCTCCCGGGAGCTCACCGGCAGTGAAGCGAAGAAACTGATTGAAACGGGGTCCGTCGGTCCCATCGAAGGCTTCCTCAGCCGCGCCGGGCAGGAGTTCACCGCCACGCTGCAGCTGGATGAGAAGCACAAGGTGGCCTTCGCCTTCGACGAGACCGACCGGGCGGACGTCGAGCTCGACAACCCCATCGCTCCCTGCCCGCTCTGTCGTGATGCCGGGCGATCCGGCCGGATCCATGCAGTCGCCGACGCCTACGTCTGCGATCAGCACTTCCAGGAGGCCAAATGCCCCGCCAGGCTGCCGCGAAAACTCCTCCGGGTCGACATCCCCGAGGAGCAGGCCCTCAAGTTCTTCACCGAAGGCAGAACGGATGTCATCGAGAAGTTCATATCGAAAAAGGGGCGTCCCTTCTCGGCCTCCCTGGTGCTCAATTCCGCGGGCAAGAAGCTCATCGACTGGGAGTTCCCCCCCTACCGCAGGGCCCGCCGCAAGCCGGCGAAAGACACAAGCTCCTAGCCCGCCATGGATCCCGTCGCCTGGTTCCTGGAATACCTCCAGGTGGAAAGGGACCTCTCCCCCGCGACCGTCAGGGCCTACGCGTCCGACCTGAGACAGTTCACCTCCTTCCTGCACGCCAGGGCAGGAAAGGAGACGGCGGGCAAGCTCGACCTGTCCCTTGTCGACCTCAGGAGCGTCCGCGCCTTTCTCGGCCATCTTTCCTCGCAGGGGCTGGAGCCGTCGTCGCTCTCGCGCAAGCTGGCCTGCCTGAGGAGCTTCTTCCGCTTTCTCAACAGGGAGGGGAAGATGGCGGGGAACCCGGCCAAAACGCTGCCGACGCCGACGGCGCCGAAGAAGCTCCCCTCCATCCTCACCGTCGACGAAACCTTCCGTCTCCTCGACGGGGCGGGCACATCGCCGAAGAGCCGCCTCCGGGACCGGGCCCTCCTCGAGCTGCTCTATTCCAGCGGCCTGCGCGTGGGGGAGCTCGTCGGCCTCGACCTGGAGGACCTCGACCTGGAAGACGGCATGGTGCGTGTCAGGGGCAAGGGGCGGAAAGAGCGGCTGGTCCCGGTGGGGGCCAAGGCCGGACTGGCCCTGCGCCGCTACACCGTGGAGGAGAGAAGGGCCGCACCCTCAGAACCGTACGCCCTCTTTCTGAACCTCCGCGGGACCCGACTCTCGGCACGCAGCGTGCACCGCTTCCTGTCGGCGCTCTCGCGCCGGCAGGAGAACGTTGGCAGGATCTCCCCCCACGCCCTGCGTCACAGCTTCGCCACCCACCTCCTCAGCGGCGGGGCGGACCTGAGGGCCATCCAGGAGATGCTCGGCCACCGGAGTCTCTCCACCACCCAGCGCTACACCCAGGTCGATCTCGACAGGCTCTCCCGCGTCTACGACGAGGCGCACCCCCGCAGCAGGAAAAAGGAATAGCAGGGGTCACCCCTTGACCTTCAGCCCCCTCAGGCGGTTGATCGCCGCGGCGATCTCCAGGGGGCGCGGGCGGACGAGGTCTCCCGTCCGCCACGGGGAGAGCTGGTCGAGCCCCTTTTCGTCCAGGTCGCGCGAGAGGTTACCCAGCGCCTCGGCTAGTGTGACGCCGGCGGGGAAGTGGCGGGTGGAGAGGGCATGAATGGCCCATCCGATCGTCACGGTCTGCGCCCGGTCCACGAGCTGCTCCACCGCCGCAAGGTCTATCGTCGAGCGGCCGAAGACGAGCGTTCCCCTTCCCGGGGCGTCGATCTTCACCTCCCGCTTCCCCCGTGAGGGGTCGAAGGAGGCCGGGTCGAGACGCCTGGGAGTGAAAGTTCCGAAGCCGCCCCCGCCCTCGTGTTTTCTTCCGATATCGCGGCGGGCGGCAATTTCCCTGGCCCGCGCGGTAACGCAGCGGGGGCGGTAGGCGTCCATCATGATCACCGTGTCGGCAACGTCGAAGTAGTCCCCCGACCCGCCCATGACGAGCACCGTCGAGACCTCCCTCTCCTCTCGAAGCTGGCGCACCTTGTCGACAAAGGGCGTGATCGGCTCCCGGTCCTTGTTCACCAGTTCCTGCATCCGCTCGTCGCGGATCATGAAGTTCGTCGCCGACGTGTCCTCGTCGATGAGCAGGAGGCGGCATCCCGCTTCGAGAGGCTCGATGATGTTGGCGGCCTGGCTGGTGCTCCCCGAGGCGTTGGCGGTGCTGAAGATCCTCGTGTCCCGGCCCGTCGGCAGATTCGATATGAAGGGGCTGATGTCAACCCTCTCGACGGACCGGCCGTCCTCGGCCCTCACCTTGCAAGCCGAGGGGAGAGTTACCACCCCCTCCCGCCCGTCACCGGGGACGTGGTTGTAAACGCCGAGCTGGAGAGCGTCGAGGAGGGTGGACTTGCCGTGAAAACCGCCGCCGACGATGAGGCTCACGCCGGCGGGAACTCCCATCCCCTTCACCGTTCCCCGGTGGGGGCACTCCAGCTCCACCGTCAGCTCCGGCGGCGGCTCGAAGGGAACGGCCCCTTCCCCGAGAGGCCGGGGGTCGACCCCGCTGCGGCGGGGAAGAACCGCCCCCTCGGTAACGAAGGCCACCAGCCCCTTTCCCGGGAGGGCCTCCCGGAGGGCCTCCTGGTCCTCCACGGCGGCGATGTGCCGCTCCGCTTCCCCCGGCGGGAGCCGCTTCAGCACGAGCCCCTTCTCAACGAGGGCCGGGACTTCTCCCAGCAGCATCTCCGCCGCCTGGCCGCCGAGGATGGTCCGCCCCCTGGCAGGAAGGCCCAGAACGAAGCGGCACTGCACGGAGGTTGCGGTGAAGACGACGGCGTTGCGCTCGAGAACCTCCTGCCCCGGAACGGCGATGGCCACGGCGCCGCTCTTGCCGATGCCCCGGCGGCCCTTGACGGTGCCGGCGATGGCGCGGTGAAAAGTCCGGGCCAGGTAATCGCCGAGTGCGATCCGGCGCAGCCGGTCCGCGATGAGCCCTGCCGGGACGGCCGCCCCGGCCAGGCCGATCTCGGCGCAGAGACGGGACGGCGCGGCGAAGGGGTCGCCCTGCACGTGGTCGACGTGCAGGACGAAGGTGGAATAGTCCCAGGACCCCTGGATATCCTTGTAGGCCTTGTAGCCCCGCCCGTCGAGGCGGCGCAGGAGGGCCTCCAGCTCCTCCGACCGCCCCCGCAGCGGCGTCTTCTCTCCCACCCTCACGCCTGCCCTTTCATCGCCTCCCGCACCTTCCCGGCGGACTTTTCCAGGAGCCGGGCCGGGACCCGGGAAGCCCCCTCGAGGGCGCGCAGAACCTCCAGGTTCACCAGGTCCATGTCGAGTCCGTCCTCCTCCTTGGGGGTTTCGAGGATTTTGGGGACGTCTCGAAAGCGCGGATCGTTCATGATGCGACGGAAGCACCCAAGCCCGAGATGACCCCGCCCGAGGTGCTCGTGCCGGTCGAGCCTGCTCCCGAGCTCCCCCTTGGCGTCGTTGGCGTGAATGATCCGGATCCGCCCCTTGCCGACGGCGGCTTCCATCTTCGAGAGGGCCGACTCGTAGCCCTCGGCGCCGCGCAGGTCGTAACCGGCGGCGAAGGCGTGGCACGTGTCGAAACAGATCCCGAGCCTCTCCTGCTCTTTCACTCCCGAGAATATCCCTTCCAGGTGGCCGAACTCACCGGCCAGAACGGTGCCCTGGCCGGCGGTATTCTCCACGCAGATCACGGCGCTGAAGCCCTGGGTCCTCTCGTGGACCCAGTTCAGCGATTCCGCCACCCGGCGCAACCCCGCGTCGACTCCGCTGCCCGTGTGGGCCCCGGGGTGCATGACGAGTCCGCTCAGGCCGAGCAGCTCCGCCCGCCGCATCTCTTCCAGAAAGGCCCTCCGTGACCGGGCCCTCAGGGCCGCCGAGGGAGACGCCAGGTTGATGAGGTACGCGTCGTGAGCGAAGACCGGAAAGATGCCGGCCCTCTTTCCCTCTTCCCGGAAGCGCAGAACGTCGGTCCTGGAAAGGGGCGGCGCCTCCCATTGGCTGGCGTTCTTGGTGAATATCTGCATCGCCGCGCACCCTTCCCCGACGCCGCGGGCGAAAGCTTTCCAGACGCCTCCCGCGATACTCATGTGGGCCCCCACGAGCGGGAAGCGGCCCTTTTTCTCCCCTTTCTTCACCATGATTTTATTTCATCACAAACCGGAGCGGAATAACAAGCGGCTTTGCGAAAAACCTTTTCTTTTGCCCTCCCTTACAGTACCCTATGCCGGATCATAAAAGGTATTT
>JAUWCW010000187.1 GCA_030609125.1 Candidatus Rokuibacteriota bacterium | reverse complement strand
AAATTCTCCTCTTTGTCCTCACAGCTTTCCTCTTTGTCCTCAAAGGTCTCCCACCCCGCCGGCTGGGCGAGGGTCTTCCAGCTGTAGGGTCCGGACTTTTCCCTCACGGTGAGATAGCCCCGTGTGACACCGCCGGTGCGGTCGATGTGCAGCGACGGAGCCTGCCGCGATTTGCCCCCCGGATCGGCGAGAAAGACCACCGGCGCCTCCAGCCCCTTTACCTTGTGCAGATTCATGACCCGCACCAGGTCCTCCCCGGCGGCGCGGGCCGGCAGGCCGTCGAACTCCCTCTGCCCGGCGATCATCTCCTCGAGAAAGTCCGCCAGTTCCGCTGCCGAGTGCAGCTCCCGCTGCGCCTGCCGCAGCACGGTGAAGGCCTTGCCGATGGTTCCCGCCCTCCCGTCTCCGCCCGGGGAAAGAAGGGCCCGGAGGATGAGCCCCAGATCGGCGGCCGTGCGCTCCAGGGCCGCGACGGGGGACATGACGCGCAGCCACCCGGCGCAGCGCCGCAGGCGTCCGAAGGCATCCTCGAAGCGCGCCGCCGTTTCTGCATCGGGCATCTCCTTCGGCACCGTGGCGTTGAAGGAGAGCCTTCCCCCCGCGCGGCGGAAGGCGTAGAGCTCGGCATCGTCGATTCCGAAGAGCTCCCCCCGCAGGACGGCGGCGAGGGCGACGGGGTTTTCCGGCTCCACGAGGGCGCGCAGGCAGCGGGCGAGGAGCCCCAGCTCACCGACCTGGCCCCAGTCGCTGCCGCCGGTCACCCGGTGGGGCACTCCGAGCCGCTGGAGGGCGTCGGCGTAGAGGTGGAGGCGCGCCTTCCTCCAGGTGACGATGAGAAAGTCCCCCGGCGACGCGCGGCCTTCGTCGAGGGCCCTGCGGATGGTGCGGGCGATCAGCCCGGAGTCGTAAAGTGCGGCCGCCTCGTTCGTTGAGCCCTCGTCGGGGACGGTGATGACCCGCAGGCCCGCAAAGGGTGCGCCGGCTGCCTCCTTCTTCCCCGGCAGCATCCGGTGGGCTGCCGGAGAGTAGAGGTCGGCCTCGGCGGGAAAGACCTCGTCGAAGATCGAGTTGCCCCACTCGATGAGAGAGGGTGTGGTGCGGAAGTTCGTCTCCAGGGTCACCACGGCCCCGCCGGACTCGACGATGGTCCCCTTCACCATCTGGTAGGTGGCGATGTCGGCGCGGCGGAAGCGGTAGATCGACTGCTTCGGGTCCCCCACCACGAAGAGGGACCCCGGGACGGGACGGCACTGGCGCCAGTCCTGCTCCCGTACGTCGCCGGCGGTGAGGTAGAGCACGACCTCGGCCTGGAGGGGGTCGGTGTCCTGGAATTCGTCGACGAGCAGGTGCGTGAAGCGGCGCCGGAAGTAGGCGCGCACCGCCGGGCTCTCCCGCAGAAGCCGGGCGGCCTTCATGAGGAGGTCCTGGTAGTTGAGGGCGCCGCGCTCCTGCCGCATCCGGTCGTAGACATCGACGGCGGCCCGCAAGACGGGGATCACCGCGCCGTAGCGCATCTCCCTACAGCGCGCGAGAGCCGGCGCGGCGACCTCCTCCCGGAAGGCTTCCCACCGCGCGATCTCGGGTTTCGCCTGCCTCGTCTTCCCGGGCCAGCACTTCTGCGTGGCCCCGTGCTTGACGCCAAAGATCTCGAGCAGCTCCATGAGGGCGGCGGTCTGCGAGAGATCGCGGTGGCGTGCAGTCCGCTCGATCTGCTCGTAGCGGCCCATGAGCTTGTCGGTCCCCTTGTCATCCGGAAAGGGAAGGAGGGTGTGGATGTGGCGGAGGTATCCCTCGAGGGCCTTGCGCACCCCCTTCAGATCTGCGGGGCCGGCCTCACCGGCGGGCCATTCCTCGACGTCGGGGTAATCGGCGAAGTGAAGGAAGGTCTCCTTGAGCTGTCCGATCTCGAGGCCCGCCGCGGCGAGCCGCTCGAGGACCGGATCGGGGGGATCGGCGGCGAAGAGGCCGGCGACGAACTCCTCCCAGGCCTCTTCGCGCAGGATGAGGTCGGCGTCCTCGTCGAGATCGACGAAGGAGACGTCCACCCCCGCTTCGACGGGACGCTCCCGCAGGAGGCGCGCGCAGAAAGAGTGGATGGTGCCGATGAAGCAGCGCTCGGCCCGTGCGACGGCGGCGGCGAGGAGCTCCCGCTCTTCCCCTTCGGCCGCCTTCGCCTTTTTCTTCAACTCGGCGCTGAAGCGGCCCCGCAGTTCGGCGGCGGCCTTGCGAGTGAAGGTGACGGCCGCAAGGGTGTCGACGGAACACTTTCCGGTTGCGACGAGGGCCGTCATGCGGCTGACGAGCATCGTCGTTTTGCCGGTCCCCGCGGCGGCCTCGACGAGCAGAGTGGTGTCGAGCTCCCGGAGGATGCGGTCCCGCGCTTCCTGGTCGGGGGGAAAGGCGGGGCTCAACTTTTCCCCTCTTTCTCTTCGGTGTATTTTTTCAGGCTCTCCTCGCGCAGTTTACGCAGCGGTTTGAGGAGGGGATCTTTGGAAAGGACCTTGCCGCGGGAGCCCTCGGCGAGGCCCTTCACGTCGCCGCAGAGAGGGAGGTAGTCGCAGTACTTACAGTCGTTCTCGTCGGTCGTCGGCGCGAAGGCTCCGGCGGAGATGAGGCGGCAGAGGCGGGCGACGACATTGCCGCCTTTATCGAGGCGCGCGGCGTCCCACCCGATCCTCTCCCCGGCGGCGCGCAGGCCGGGAAAGAAGTAGCCGAAGAAGCGGACTGCCTCCTCGGGGGAGAGAGCGGCCCGCAGGCGCGCCTCGACGATCCGCGGATAGAGCCAGGGCTGCACCTTCCTCCCCTCGCGGAAGGGGTCGGCACGGTCGTAGCCGTAGGAGCTTCCCGTCTTGTAGTCCCAGATTGCCCAGCCGCCGCCGCCAGCGATGCGGTCGATGCGGTCGATGCGCCCCCGGATGCGTATGGTTCCCCCGCCCCCGGGCAGGTCGACGGCGACCGGCTCGGGATCGTCGATATCCGTCCCCTCGCCGTCGGGCCCGATGCCGATCGACGCCTCGAGGTAGGCCGGCGTGTTCTTCGTCTCCCTCTGGTAGTGTTCCTCGGCCTTCAGGAAGGTCTCGGCGGTCAGTTCGAGACCGTCGATCTCCCTGCGGCAGGCGGCCTCCGAGGGGGGAGGGAAGGCGTCGCGGGCGGCGGCGATCTTCCGGTCGAGGAGGGCACGGAGCGCCTCCCGGTCCTTGTCGAAGGAGGGGGCGCGGCCCCCGTCGATGAGGCCCCGCAGGAACTCCTCGAAGAGCTCGTGAAGAAGCGATCCTCGCGCCAGCGGGTCGAGCCAGCGGGAGGGGTCGACGACGATCTCCTCCGGCGGCCCGATCTCGAGGCCGTAGCGGAAAAAAAAGCGCAGGGGGCAGGCCCCCGCAGCTTCCAGGCCGTTCGACGAGAGGACCTTCCCCGCCTTGGCCGACGGGTCGAGGTCCGCGCCGGCGGCGGGCACGCGGCCGTCCCAGGCGGTGAAGACCGGCTCCCTGCGGGCGGCCGCCGCCACCCGGCCCCGGGTGAGGTGAGGGGCGTGGCGCGCGAGCAGTTCGCCGGCGTTGGCGACCTTCTCGTCCTCGGTGAGACGCCTCAGCCACCACTCGGTGAGATCGAGCTCCTCCCCTGCCGCGACGGGCGCGAAGGAGGAAGGGAGGGGGAGGCTGTCGATGAGGTCTCCCTGGTCGGCCGAGGGCTTTTCGGTGTGGGCGCGGAAGGCATCGAGGACGACGGGCCCGGGAAAGAACTCGCTGTCGGCGATGACATCCCGGCAGCTCCAGGAGAGGGTCGTCTCGCCTTCCTGGCGGGCGAGGAGGCGCCGGAAAGCCGAAACTCTCTCCTCGAGCAGCTGTCCCGCCGTCGGCATCCCGGGGCTGAGACGGCCGCGCTCCCCGTCGAGAAGGAGCGGATCCTGCAGCCCCGCCCCGGGGAAGCGGCTGTCGTCGAGGCCGAGGACGAAGAGGCGCCGCCGGCCGCTGTGCCCGCCGGAGGTGACGTGGTCGACGTGGAGATGTTCCGGCCGGGGCCCGCTGCCGAGGACCCTCGTTTCCCGGGGAAGGGCCTCGATCCAGAAGCGGATGTCGGAGTTCGCCCCGCCGGTGCGCTCGAGCCAGTGGGCCATCCCCGCCAGCTCCTCGTCGAGACGCTCCCGGGCAAAGGTGTCGAGGCGGCCGACGGAGCGTGCGCACTCAGCGAGAAAGCGCCGGGCCGCCGAGGCGAGGACGGCGCCGTCGGCGTCGGGGGGGGGAGAGATGCCGAGCAGGCGCTCGACCATCACCCGCAGGGCATGCAGGGCGGCGAGGTCCCGCTCAGTTGCCGCCCTGGATGCATGGACGGCGCGGTCGTCCTCATCCTCGGCATCGACCGGGTCGTAGGCGGCGACGCGGTGCGTGAGCGACTCGATCCGCTTGTCGATCCTGACGAGGTAGCGGTCGCGGCCGAAGCCGATCCCGATGCCGCGCAGGAGGCTCGCGAGGCGGCCGAAGCCTGTCTTTTCCGCACCCTCGCCGGTTTCAAGGAGCCCCTCCCGCACCATTTCCGTGAGGAGTCTCTGGGGGCAGTCTTCCCGCATCCACCGCAGCCACGCCGCCAGGGCCCGGCCGGGGCGGGAGCGGTCACAGGGGACCCCCTCGGCGAAGGTCACGGGGGGATCGGCGCCGGGGTCGGCGCCGGGGCGCTCTACCGCGTCGAAGGTCTCGAGCACGAGGGGGATGTAGGTGTCGGCGTCGGTGTGAAGCAGCTCCACCTCGTCGAGGGGAACGCCCCCGGCGAGACAGGCGCGCAGGGCGCTTCGCACCTCGTTC
>JAUWCW010000046.1 GCA_030609125.1 Candidatus Rokuibacteriota bacterium | reverse complement strand
AGAGAGATCGATGCCGAGGTCAAGAGGGTGGTTGTGGAGAATTACGACAAGGCCCGGTCCCTGCTGGAGGAGAACATCGACCTCGTCCACGCCATGGCCAGCGAACTGCTGGAAAGGGAAGTGCTGGATGGAGCGGAAATCGACAACATCATCGAGCAGCACGGAAAGACCACGCCGTCTAAGAGTGCTGCAGGCTGACCGCGAGGCCGATCTTGTTCGCGAAATGCGGGAGATCGGGGTCGATCCGGCCGGCATCGCCCTGATGGCCCCCAAGGGCCGGCACCGCACCCTCCGACTGGAGGGGCTCTCGCCCTGGCAGGCCAACCTCCTCAAACAGGAAATGCTCTCTCTCGGGGGCGAGGCGGCGGTACACAGGGGGGCCATAGACTGCAGCGCCACGATGACGGCGGCCCTGCTCATGGGCACGGAGAAGCACTTCCGCTCCCTGCAGGTGAAGCTGCAAAGCCAGCCGCCGGCGATGAAGCGGATAGGAGAGGAGGTGCGGGCGGCACTGGAGGACTACGATCGCCGTCGTTTCCCCCTCACTCTGGGATCGCGGCAGCTGGAGCTTGGAGACCGGACTTTCATCATGGGCATCGTGAACGTCTCACCCGACTCCTTCTACGACGGAGGGAGGCATTTCTCGACCGAGCGCGCCGTCGCGCACGGGCTGCGCCTGGCGCAGGAGGGGGCGGACCTGCTCGACGTCGGCGGCGAGTCATCCAGGCCGGGGGCCGAGCCGGTCCCGCTGGAGGAGGAGAAAGCGAGAGTGCTCCCCGTGATCGAGGAACTGGCCGCCCGCTGCGACGTGCCCGTTTCGGTCGACACGTACAAGGCCGACGTGGCGAAGGCGGCCCTCGAGGCGGGAGCCGTCATGGTCAACGACATATCCGGGCTCCGGTTCGATTCCCGGATGGCCGGTGTCGTGGCCGGCGCCGGCGCCGCGGTCATCGTGATGCACATGCAGGGGGAGCCGGGGACGATGCAGGACTCCCCGGAGTACGGCAACGTGATGGGAGAGATCGTCGAAGAGATCGGCGTCATGGTGGAAAAAGCAATCGAGGGGGGCGTCGGACGGGACCGGATACTCGTCGACCCGGGTATCGGTTTCGGGAAGAAGCTTGAGCACAACCTGCATCTGCTCCGGCACCTCTCGGAGCTTCGGGTCTTCGGACGGCCCATCGTCGTCGGCCCCTCGAGGAAAGCCTTCATCGGCGCCGTCTCGGACCTGCCTCCGGAGGAGAGACTGGAAGGGACCATAGCCGCCGTATGCCACTGCGTCGCCGCCGGGGCCGAGGTGGTCCGCGTTCACGACGTCAAAGCCGTTCGACGGGCCGTTCAGGTGGCGGACGCCATCTGCCGGGAGGGGCAATGAATTTCATCCTCGAAACCTTCGCGGCCTTCCGGTTTCCCCAGGACGCCCTGGACATCATCATCATCGCCGTCGTCTTCTACAACCTCTTCCTCCTGATCAGGGGGACACGGGCCATCCAGATGCTCTTCGGCCTGGGGGTCCTCATGATTGTCTACTTCGCCGCCGTGAAGATCGGTCTCAACGCGGTCAGCTGGGTCCTGCACAACTTTCTCGGGGCGGCGGTGCTGGTCGTTATCATTCTCTTCCAGCCCGAGTTCCGCCGGGTGCTGGCCAACGTCGGCCGCGCCCCGCTGCTGCGCCTTTTCAACCCCGTCAAGGAAGAGCAGGTCCTTCAGGAGGTGGTCAAGGCCGCCCAGTCCCTTTCGGCCCGCAGGGTGGGGGCCCTGATAGCCATCCAGCGCGAATCCGATCTGGCCGCCCACGTCGAGGGGGGCATTCCCATAGAGGGGAGGGTGTCGAAGGAGATCCTCTTCTCGATCTTTCTGCCCGCCTCCCCCATTCACGACGGGGCGGTGCTGATCCAGGTGAACAGCCTCACCCAGGCGGGGTGCCTTCTGCCTCTCTCGCAGCACTACGAGTTTCCGAAAGAGCTGGGTACGCGCCACCGGGCCGCCGTCGGACTCACCGAAGAGACCGACGCGGTGGTCATCGTGGTGTCGGAGGAGACGGGAACGATCTCCATGGCCCTGGAGGGAGAGCTCCACCACGGCCTCGACGCCGCGGCTCTCGGGGAGAAGCTGGACGGAATTTTCGGCAGCGGAGGGGAGGGCAAGAAGTGAGACTCAACACGAGGCGGCTCTCCAGCCGCATGCCTCTCATGATCGCCTCCCTCGTCCTCGCCATCCTCCTCTGGCTGATGGTGATCGCCGAGGAGAAGATCGAGGCGGGCTTCATGGTCCCTCTGGTTTTCGAAAACATCCCGGCGTCGGTCGTTATCGACGGCCCCCCCATGGGGTCGGTCTACGTGCAGATCCGGGGTTCCAAGCAGGCCGTGGAGAACATCCTCCCCCAGCAGGTCCGGGCCCGTGTCGACCTTGCCCAGGCGGAGCCGGGGGACAAGTTCGTGCAGATCACCCCCAAGAATGTCGTCCTCCCGCAGAGCATCACGGTCCTCGGAATATACCCCCCCTACCTGGACCTGAAGTTTCTCGCCAAGAGACCCGTTCCGGTCAGGGTGCTCACCATCGGCAAGCCGGCGGAAGGATACGAGATCCGGCAGATCACCACCATACCGCTGCAGGTGGAGCTGGTGGGGCCCCTGGCCAGGGTGCAGTCGATCAAGCAGGTGGAGACCTACCCCGTCGACGTGAGCGGACTGAAAAAACAGCTCAGGGCCAGGGTGGAGTTTGTCCAGCCGGGCGACGATATCAGGCTCCTCCAACTCAAGCCGACGGAGGTCATTGTCGAGGTGATCCCCAGGAAGGTGGAGACGACCTTCCGCGGGGTCACCATAGATGCCGGCGGAAACGACCGGGGCTTCTCGCCCGCGTCGGTCACCGTTGTCGTACGGGGAGACTACAACCGCTTGAAGGAGATGAGGCCGGATCAGGTGCAGGTGGAGGTCGACTGGAGCGGAGTCGAGAAAGACTCTCCCCAGCGCCCCTTGAGAGTGCAGGTGCCGCAGGGGATCTCGGTCGTTTCCGTCAAGCCCGGGAGCGTCAAGATCAAGTGAGGAGATGTTGAAGATGAGTGTGAAGCGGAGAATCTTCGGGACGGACGGAATTCGGGGCAAGGCGAACATCGAGCCCATGAACTCTGAAACGGCCCTCAAGCTCGGCCGGGCCTGCGCCCACGTCTTTCGTAAGGGAAAGCGCCGGCACCGCATCCTGATCGGGAAAGACACCCGCCTCTCGGGCTACATGCTCGAAAGCGCCCTCACCTCCGGGATCTGCTCCATGGGGATGGACGTGATCCTCGTCGGCCCCCTGCCCACACCCGGGATAGCCTTCATGACCCGCAGCCTCAGGGCCGACGCCGGCGTGGTGATATCCGCATCGCATAATCCTTTCGCGGACAACGGCATCAAGTTCTTCTCCCGGCAGGGCTTCAAGCTCCCCGACGCCACGGAGGCGGAGATAGAGGACCTCGTTTTTTCCGGGAGAATAGACCACATAAGGCCCACGGCCCGCGCCATCGGCAAGGCGTCCCGCGTCGATGACGCCGTCGGCAGGTACGTCGAGTTCGCCAAGAACTCCTTCCCGCGGGAACACACCCTTGAGGGAATGAAGATCGTCGTGGACTGTGCCAACGGCGCATCCTACAAGGCATCTCCCCTCATTCTCAGGGAGCTGGGGGCGGAGGTGGTGACCCTGAACGCCGATCCCGACGGAAGGAACATCAACCGCCGGTGCGGGTCGGTACACCCGGAAGTCGTGCAGAGGGCCGTGCGCAGGCACAGGGCGGATGTCGGTCTGAGCCACGACGGAGACGGCGACCGGGTTCTCATGGTGGACGAGAAGGGGGGCCTCGTGGACGGCGACCAGATCCTGGCCATCTGCGCTTTCGACAGGTTCGACGGCGGCCGGCGCAGGAAAAAGGAAATTGTCGGCACCGTCATGAGCAACTACGGGCTCGAGGTGACGTTGAAGGAAGCCGGGATCAACCTGCTCCGGACACCTGTCGGAGACCGCTACGTGGTGGAGGAGATGCGTCGGCGGGGGTGCCAGCTGGGAGGCGAGCAGTCGGGCCACATTGTCTTTCTTGACTTTCAGACCACCGGCGACGGTATCATCACGGCCCTGCAGGTTCTGTCTGTCATGGCGAGGAAGGGGAGCGCTCTCTCCCGCCTGGCGGCGGTGATGAAGCGCTACCCCCAGGTCCTAGTGAACGTTCCCGTGAAGGCGAGGGCGGACCTGGGGGATTTTCCCGAGCTGACCTCGACCATTGCCCGGGAGGAAAAAAAGCTCGGTAAGACGGGCCGGGTGCTTGTCAGGTTCTCCGGGACCGAGCCGAAGGTGAGGGTCATGGTCGAGGGCCAGAGCCGCCGCCGGATCGAGGCCATGGCGGCAAGGATCGCGGGTGTCGTTGCCCGTCTCCCGGGCGGAAGCGGCAGCGGAGGAAGAAAGAAGTCGTGATAGACAGAAACGGAATAGGGGTGAGAAGAATACGCCTGGGAGTGAACATCGACCACGTCGCCACCCTGCGCCAGGCCCGGCGCGGGCGAGAGCCCGATCCGGTTCGGGCCGCCGTGCTGGCCGAGCTCGGAGGAGCGGACCAGATAACGGTCCACTTGAGGGAAGACCGGAGGCACATCCAGGACCGGGACCTGGAGCTTCTTCGACGGACCGTCCAGACCGGGATCGACATGGAGATGGCCGCGGTCGCCGAGATGGTTCGCATCGCCTCCCGCCTCGGCCCCGACCTTGTCACTCTCGTCCCGGAAAAGAGGGAAGAGATAACCACTGAGGGGGGGCTCGACGCGGCCGGACAGGTCCGATCCCTGACCCGTGTCGTGCGGCGCCTCCAGAAGGCGGGCATCAGGGTGGCCCTCTTCGTTGACCCCGTGCCGCGCCAGGTGCGGGCGAGCCGGGAGACGGGGGCCGAAGCCATCGAGATAAACACGGGGAAGTACTCCGAGGCCGCGGGTGACAGGGTGTCCGGGGAGCTGGAAAAGATAAGGCGCGCCGCTGCGCTGGGTGCGGAGATGGGGCTGCGTATCCATGCCGGGCACGGACTGAATTACCGGAACGTCTTTCCCGTCATCGCCATCGGAGAGATCGAGGAGCTGAACATCGGCCACAGCATTGTTTCGCGGGCCGTCTTTGTCGGCTTGGAGAGGGCCGTGCGCGAAATGAAGGAGCTCCTGCCGTGACGGCGATGGGCGGGAGTAGATGAAATGCCGGAGGAGAGGGTGACGGGCATCGGGGTCGACATCGTGGATATCCCGAGGATGGACCGGGCCCTGAAACGGTGGGGAGAGCGCTTCATCGCCAGGGTTTTCACGGCGGCGGAGGTGGATTACTCCCGGCGCTCCCGCAGGCCGGCGCAGGACTTCTCGGCGCGCTTTGCCGCGAAGGAGGCGGTGATCAAGGCCCTCGGACAGGGATTCCGGGGGGGGTGCCGGATGTGCGAGATAGAGGTTGTGGCGGGGAAAATGGGTCGGCCCCTGGTGCGTCTTCACGGTGAGACACGCCGGCTGGCCGTTTCACGGGGAGTGGAAAATATATTCCTGAGCCTGAGCCATTCTGAAAAGGCCGCCGTCGCCCAGGCAGTGGCGGTGGGCAGGGCTGGGAAGGTGGAGGAGGAACATGCAATATAGAGAGAGCAAGATACCCGAGGCGACGGTCCAGAGACTGTCCATATATCTTCGTTACGTTACCCAGCTGCACCGGGACGGCGTCAAGGTGGTCTCTTCCTACGCCCTCTCCGAGGGGTGCGGATTCAAGGCCGCCCAGGTGAGGAAGGACTTCGCCTATTTCGGCGAGCTCGGCGTCAGGGGGGTGGGATACTACGTGAAGGACCTCTATGTCGATCTCAAAAAGATCCTCGGCCTGGTGGACGTCTGGGAGGTCGCCCTTATCGGGTCCGGCCACCTCGGGTCGGCCCTCCTTGCGTACCGGGGCTTCCAGGAGTACGGCTTTGTCATTTCCGCCGTTTTCGACAAGAACCCGGACTCCCTCCCGGAGAAGCTCCACTCACAGTACAAGGTCTTCCCCATGGACGAACTGGAGGAGACTATCAGTGAAAAGGGAATCAAGATCGCCATCGTTGCGGTCCCGGCGCCGGCGGCGGAGGAGGTGGTGGAGTCGCTCGTGAAGGCGGGTGTGCAGGCGATCCTCAACTTTGCTCCCGTCAAGCTCCAGGGGCGGCCGGGGGTCAAGATCCGCAACGTCGACCTGGCTGTCGATCTGGGAGTGCTCTCCTTCTTCGTCACCGGCAAGAAATAGCCCCAGCGGCGCAGAGCCGGCCTGCGACTGCGTCACGCACCTCGCTCCGGCCCCTCGGCTCGACTCTGCGCCGCCAATGCCCCGCTTCTCTTTTCAATGGCTCTCATGAAACCCTTCCAAAACCTGTTCTTCCGGCCCGGGGGCCTGCTTCTTACATCGGTAAGAAAATAATTTAAGCAGTTTCTCATACATATTTCTATAACTATCTGTTATATAAGTGATAATGCAGTGGCATATTGTTGTTTTTCGAGAAATAGCAAGATATGAGGACTTTGTAAAGGACAGAAAGAGAAAAAAAAGAAAAATCAGCTTTCATCTTTGTTGAATATCCTTACCAGGGTACACAAGATATTGTGTCCTTCTCCTTTTATGGCACAAGATACGGGCATTCTTTTCCCATTGCCTCGATGAGGAGCTGGCGGGAACCGTGTTCTATCCGGGGGGGGTGTCATGGAAGTTGAGGGTCGTGCAGGGATGGATCTGAAAAGAAAAGAACTCGTTCACGATGAGACCACGGACAATGCACTCTTCGTCCGGACCTCGTCGGACGGGATGGTCGACTGGGACCGCGGTCGGATCGTCGACGCCCTCATCCGGGAGACCTGCATCGACCGGGAGACGGCGGAAAAGATCAGCGAGGAGGTGGAGCAGGAGATACTCGCGTTCCGCACCAAGGTGCTGACGGCGCCCCTGGTCCGGGAGCTCGTGGATGCGAAGCTTCTCGAGTACGGCCTTGAAAAGGCCAGGCGGATGCACACCCGCCTGGGCATGCCCCTCTACGACGTGGAGCAGCTGATCATGTCGCCCAACAAGGAGAACGCCAACGTTCCCCACGGCCCGGAGGCGACCAACCTTACCCTTGCGGAGAACATCAAGAAGGAGTTCGCCCTCCTGCAGGTCTTCTCCCAGGACGTGGCCGACGCCCACACGAAGGGCGATCTTCACCTTCACGACCTGGGCTTCATCGACCGGCCCTACTGCTCCGGCCAGTCCCTCGAATACGTCAAGAAGTACGGGCTGAACTTTCCCCATGCCCTCTCCATCGCCAAGCCGGCCAAACACCCGGAGGTCCTGCTGGCCCACATGGTGAAGTTCTCCGCCGCCCTGCAGAGTCACTTCGCCGGGGCCATAGGCTGGGACGCCGTCAACATCTTCTTCGCGCCCTACCTGGTGGGGCTGTCGGAGCGCGAAATACGGCAGCTCGCCCAGATCCTGATTTTTGAGTATTCCCAGCAGGCGGTGGCCAGGGGCGGTCAGGCGATCTTCTCGGACATAAACCTCTACTGGGAGGTGCCGAAGCACTTTGAGTCCGTTCCGGCCATCGGGCCGGGAGGCGAGTACACCGGCAAGACCTACGGTGAGTACGAGAAGGAAGCCCAGGGCTTCGTCCGCGCTCTTTTCGAGGTCTACATGGAGGGAGACGGCTCGGGGAGGCCCTTCTTCTTTCCCAAGCCGCTTGTTCACATCACCGAGAAGTTCTTCCGCACACCGGGCCACGAGGGGTTTCTGCGGCAGATCTGCGAAGTGGCGGCGGAAATGGGGAACACGTATTTCGTCTTCGATCGCGGCGATACGGCGAAGATATCCGAATGCTGCCGCCTTTCCTTCAAACTCGACGCCAGCGACCTGGAGGACGCGAAGCATCCGTGGAAGATGCGGTACTCGGCGCTGCAGAACGTCTCCCTCAACCTCCCGCGCGTCGCCTACCGTGCGGAGAGAGACGACGCCACGCTCTACGCCACGCTCACGGACCTGATGGAGCTGTCAGCCAAGGCCCACTTCGAGAAGAAGACCTTTATCGAGAAGCTTCTCGCCCTCGGGATGCGCGGGCCGCTGGCCCTGCTCACCATGGACCCCGACGGCGAGCAGTACCTGAGGATGCACCGGGTGACGTACCTGGTCGGCATGGTGGGTCTCAACGAGCTGGTCCAGGCCCACACCGGCAGGGAAATGCACGAGGACGAGGAGGCCTACCGCTTCGGCCTGAAGGTCATCTCCCACATGAATCTTGTGGCCGCCAGGCTGGGCGAAAAGTATGGGATGCGTTTCGTCCTGGAGCAGACGCCGGCGGAGTCGACGGCCTATCGTTTCGCCCGCCTCGACCTGAGGTACCACCCCGACGAAGCGGGTCTCTATCTCAAGGGAGACGCCGACCGGGGGGAGGTCTACTACTCCAATTCCACGTACCTCAACGTTCACGCCCCCATGAGCCCCATCGAGCGCGTGAAGAGAGAAGGCGTTTTTCATCCGCTCATTTCCGCGGGTTCGCTGACCCATGTGTGGCTCGGCGAGTCGAGGCCGTCGGCGGACTCGCTGGCGGACTTTGTTGTCAAGACCTTCCGCCACACCAACAACGACCAGATAGCCTTCTCCCCGGAGTTCACAACCTGCAACAGCTGCCTCAAGACCTCCAGGGGGCTGCAGCCGACGTGCGGCTATTGCGGTTCGGACGAGGTGGACGGCATCACCCGCATCACCGGCTATTTCACGCGGGTGTCGTCGTGGAACAGGGGGAAAAGGGGAGAGCTGAAAGACCGCTTTCGCAGCCACGGATACTTCGAGGTCTGAGAGGGAGAGAGGAAGATGAAGGCAGGGGAAAACGGGATGAAGCTCTTTACGAAGCCGGGCTGTGAGAAGTGCGACTGGGTCAAGAAGAGGATGCCGGAGGAGGCGCAGAAGAGTGTCGATTTTTTCGACATCATGACCGCCGACGGACTTGCCGAGTTGGCGTACTACGAGCTGGTGGGAGTGGCGGAGAAGCAGCTGCCGATCCTCCTGACAGGGGACGGCGAGATCGTCACCGGGGCGATCAGGATCAACAGGGAAATCGAAGGCCGCTGCTAAGTATAAAAGGCTTCCTCGACACGTCGTTCATCGACTGGCCGGGGAAGCTTGCGGCCGTCGTTTTTCTGCCGGGGTGCAACTTCCGCTGCCCCTTCTGCCACAACTCCGAGCTGGTCGGCGGGGCGGAAGGTGTCCCCGACGTGCCTCTTGAAAAGGTCCTGGAAAGGCTCGGTGAGCTCGCGGGCTGGGTGGAGGGGGTTGTCGTCAGCGGAGGCGAGCCGACGCTTCACCCGCGGCTCCCCGGGCTTCTGCGCGCCTTTCGCTCCGCCGGGCTGGCAGTCAAGCTCGACACCAACGGGAGCCGCCCCGCCGTCATCGCCGGCCTCGTGAAAGAGGACCTCGTGCAGGCCGTGGACATGGACCTGAAGGCTCCCTTCGAGCGCGGGAGTTACTCCCGTCTGGCGGGAGTGGACGTCGACCCGGAAACGATACTCTCTTCCATGGACCTCGTCGTGCGCTCCGGTCTTCCCCATCGTTTCCGCACCACCTTCGTTCCCGGACTTCTGGACCGCCGGGCAGTCGAGAGGATCGCCTCCCGGGTACCGGTGTCATCGGAGTACATTCTTCAGGCGTTCGACCCGCGCCGCGTCCTCGACCCGGCGCTTGCGGACACGAAGCGGCCCACGGATGAGGAGATGAGCGGCCTCAGAGAGGCGGTTTCCCGCCTCCGTTAGCATTGCGAAACGGTCGATGGAAGTGCCGCCGCAGGTTTGCGGACCGACGAATGGCTCTCTCCGCCGCCGCTGATGTGACGGATGTCACAGAAAATTGCGACGGTTTCTCTAATCTTTATTGACAGGTGCTTTTCAAACATTTATCGTGGATGTTCCCAGGGGGGGATGAAGATGAAAGCCTTTGCCAAACTCGGACTTTTCCTGTTTATTGCCGTTCCGTTTACCGCTCGGGCCATCTGGTCCTGCAGCTCGAGCAACCCGTCGTCGCCGACATCCGCGACGGTCCCGATTTCCCAGGGCAAGGGCCTGGTCCGGGGCACCGTGACCGACGGTGATGGTAACCCGATCGTCGGCGCGAAAATATACATCGACGGCGAGGAGGAGGAGAACGTCACCGACGAGTCAGGCGCCTTT